>NZ_JBFUEY010000037.1:61144-75752 GCF_056403715.1 Mesorhizobium sp. P2_F5
CGACACCTCTCCCCCGATCGACGGGGGAGAGGAAAGGCCCCTTCCGCAACTGCTGCGGGGGATGGGCAGGCAGGTGAGGGGCAGCGCAAACGCCCGCAGGACATCCTGAAGCGCTGCCTTAGGCCGATATGCAAGATTGATCCGAGCTGGCGTGCCAGCGTCACTGAACCGCGGTACGAAACCGGCCAATGCAAAATCGTTTCTTGCCCTATCTGCTGACCTTGCCCAGCCTGCTGCTGGCGGCGGTGGTCATCTTTTGGCCGGTCTGGGACCTGATCCAGATCTCGACGCATGATGTCAGCCGCTTCGGCCAGTTGCGCGACTTCAACAATTTCGCCAATTATTCCGCCTTCCTCGCCGATCCGGATTTCCTGGCAGCGCTTTGGCGCACCGGTCTGTGGACGCTGCTGGTGGTCGGCGGCGCGCTGCTGTTGTCGGTGCCGGTGGCGATGATCCTCAACACCGATTTCTACGGCCGTGGCATTGCCCGCGTCATCATCATGCTGCCCTGGGCGGTGTCGCTGACGATGACGGCGGTGGTCTGGCGTTGGGCGCTCAACGGCGAAAGCGGCATGCTGAACTCGGCGCTGATCGGGCTGGGCCTCATTCATGAAAACATTCAGTGGCTGGCGCGTGCCGAGACCGCCTTTCCGATGCAGGTGCTGATCGGCATTCTGGTCACGGTGCCGTTCACGACGACCATCTTCCTCGGCGGCCTGTCGTCGATCCCCGACGATCTCTACGAGGCCGCGGCGCTGGAAGGGGCGACGCCGCTGCAGCAATTCCGCGAGATCACCTTTCCGCTGCTAAAGCCGTTCATCAACATCGCCATCGTGCTCAACACCATCTACGTCTTCAATTCCTTCCCGATCATCTGGGTGATGACGCAGGGCGGGCCGGCCAATTCGACCGACATATTGGTCACCCACCTCTACAAGCTGGCCTTCCGTATCGGCAAACTGGGCGAGGCCTCGGCGGTGTCGCTGCTGATGTTCGCCATCTTGCTGATCTTCACCATGATCTATGTGCGCCTCGCCATGCGGGAGCAACGCGCATGACGCCCAAGCTGAAGCGCACCATCATCGCCTGGCTGCTGCTGTCGCCGCTGCTGGTGGTGACGATTTTTCCGTTCGCGGTGATGTTCCTGACCGCGGTCAAGCCGCGACAGGAAGTGCTGTCGCCGACCTGGTGGCCGAGCGAGTTCCACTGGTCGAATTTTGCCGACATGTGGGTGGCGACCGGCTTTGGCCAGGCGCTGGCCAATTCGCTCTATGTCTCGGTCATCGCCACGGTCGGCGCCATCCTGATTTCGGTGCCGGCTGCCTACGCCATGTCGCGGTTTCGTTTTGCCGGCTATGGCGCCTTCCGCCAGTTCCTGCTGATCTCGCAGATGATCTCGCCGATCGTGCTGGTGCTCGGCCTGTTCCGGCTGATGGCGGCCTGGGGGCTGATCGAATCGACCACCGCGCTCGGCGTCATCTACATGGCCTTCAATGTCGCCTTCACCGTGTGGATGCTGCAGAGCTATTTCGACACCATCCCGCGCGACCTCGAGGAAGCCGCCTGGATGGAAGGCGCCGGCCGCTGGCTGACCTTGCGCAAAGTGTTCCTGCCGCTCTGCCTGCCGGCGATCGCGGTCACCGCCATCTTCACCTTCATCAATGCCTGGAACGAGTTCGTCGTCGCGCTGACCATGCTGCGCAGCCAGGAAAGCTACACGCTGCCGATCCAGGTGTTCTCGCTGGTTGCCGGCCGCTACACGATCGAATGGCACCATGTGATGGCGGCAACGCTGCTGGCGACGCTACCGGTGGCGATCCTGTTCATCTGGCTGCAGCGCTATCTCGTCCGGGGGCTGGCGCTCGGGGCGGTTAAATAGCGTAGCTGTCTACGGAGTTTTCATGCGCATCTTCACCGCCTCGCTGGCGACGGAAACCAACACCTTCTCGCCGGTGCCGACCGACCGGGCCTCATTCGAGATGGCCTTCTATGCTGGACCGGGCAAGCATCCGGACACGCCGACCCTGTGCTCCTCGCCGATGGTCGCCCTGCGCCGGCGTGCGGCGGCCGACGGGCTGACTGTCATCGAAGGCACCGCCACCTGGGCGGAACCCGGTGGCCTCGTGCAGCGCCAGACTTACGAGGCGCTGCGCGACGAGATTCTCGACCAGTTGAAGGCAGCGCTGCCGGTAGATGCCGTCATTCTCGGCCTGCACGGCGCCATGGTGGCGCAGGGCTATGACGATTGCGAAGGCGATCTGCTTGAGCGCTTACGTGCAATGGTCGGGCCGGATGTGGTGGTCGCCGTGGAACTCGACCCGCACAGCCATCTGACACCGAAGCGCGTCGCGGCCTCCAACATCATGGCTTATTTCCTCGAATTTCCGCACACCGATTTCTACGAACGCGGCGAGCATGTCGTCGAGCTCGGGCTGGCGGCGGCACGCGGTGAGATCAAGCCGGTGATTTCGACCTTCGACTGCCGCATGATCCAGGTGCTGCCGACCAGCCGCGAGCCGATGCGCTCCTTCGTCGACCGCATCAAGGCGCTGCACGGCAAGGATGGCGTGCTGTCGGTCTCGGTCGTCCATGGCTTCATGGCGGCGGACGTGCCGGAAATGGGCACCCGCGTCCTGGTCGTCACCGACAATGACAAGGCCAAGGGTGATGCGCTGGCAGAGAAGCTCGGGCGCGAGCTCTACGCCATGCGCGAGAAGACGGCGATGACGATGCTGAACACCGCCGACGGCATCGCGCGGGCGCTTGCCGTGCGCAAGGAAAACCCGTGTAAACCGGTGGTCATCGCCGACATCTGGGACAATCCGGGTGGCGGCGTTGCCGGCGACGGCACCGTGGTGCTGCGCGCCATGCTGGAACGCGGCATCGACAATGTCGGCGTGGCGACGATCTGGGACCCGATCGCCGTCACCTTCTGCCAGGCCGCGGGCGAAGGCGCCGTCATCGACCTGCGATTCGGCGGCAAGGCCGGCCCGCTGGCCGGCGAACCGATGGATGCCAAGGTGCGGGTGCTGAAGGCGGTTCCGGAGGGATGGCAAAGTTTCGGGCCGAGCCGGGTGACGCTCGGGCCGACGGCGCTGGTACGCATCGAAGGCACCGAAATCGACATCATCCTCAACACCAACCGCACGCAGACCTTCGAGCCGGATATTTTCTCCAACATCGGCGTCGATCCGATGAGCAAGGACATCTTGCTGATCAAGTCGACCAACCATTTTTACGCCGGCTTTGAACCGATCGCGGCGGAGATTATCTATCTGTCGGCGCCGAGTTCGTATCYGAGCAATCCGGCGGTGACGGATTACAAGAAGCTGACGCGGCCGGTGTGGCCGAGGGTGGCGGATCCGTGGAGCAGTAATCTCCCCCCTTGAGGGGGAGATGTCGCCAAAGGCGACAGAGGGGGTTGCCTCGCGTGGAGTGCCGACCTTCATCTGCCGCAGGAGGTCGAGCCCGGTCGGACCGACCCCCTCTGGCCGCTTTGCGGCCATCTCCCCCTCGAGGGGGGAGATAAGCTGGCGCTACACCAATCCCCGCTTCACCATCATCGCTTCCGGCGAAGGCATCTTGCCGCGAAACGCGGTGTACAGCTCCTCCGGATCCTTCGACCCGCCGGCAGCGTAGATGTTCTTCCGCAGCCGCTCGGCCAGCGCCGGGTTGAAGGGGTCGCCGGTCTCCTCGAAGGCGGCGAAGGCGTCGGCGTCGAGCACTTCCGACCACATGTAGGAATAGTAGCCGGCTGAGTAACCGTCGCCGGAGAAGACATGGCCGAAATGCGGGGTGCGATGGCGCATGGCGATGGTGTCGGGCATGTGCAGCGTCTCCAGCGTATCGGCTTCGAAGCCGAGCGGCTGGTCCGGTGCATCCGGCCGCGCGTGATAAGCCATGTCGATCAGCGCCGATGCGGTGAACTCGACCGTCGCGAAGCCGGCGCCAAAAGTGCGGGCCGCCAACATCTTGTCGAGCAGCGCCTTCGGCATCGGCTTGCCGGTCTTCACATGCAGCGCATGCTTTTCCAGCACAGCCGGCACGGTCAGCCAGTGCTCGTAGAGCTGCGAGGGCAGTTCGACGAAATCGCGGCTGACCGAGGTGCCCGCTACGGACGGCCAGGTGACGTCGGTCAGCATGCCGTGCAGCGCGTGGCCGAACTCATGGAACAGGGTCTTGGCCTCATCGACCGAGAGAAGGGCGGCTTCGCCCGCCGGCGGCTTGGCGAAGTTCATGATGTTGTAAATCACCGGCTTCGAGCCGTGACCAAGCTTGTAGCCGGATTTCAGCGCGCTCATCCAGGCGCCGGAACGCTTCGAGGACCGGGCAAAATAATCGGCAAGGAACAGGCCGCGCTCGCTGCCGTCGGCGTTCTTCACCACGAAGGTGCGCGCATCGGGCTGCCAGGCGGTAATGCCCTTCTTTTCCTCGAAGGTGATGCCGAAGAGTTTCGTGGCGACGTCGAAGCAGGCGTCGATGACGCGGTCGAGCTGCAGGTATGGCTTCAGCTCCGCCTCGTCGAAAGCGAACTTTTCGGCGCGCAATTTCTCCTGATAGAAGCGCCAGTCCCAGGCGGCGAATTTCTCGTTGCTGCCGACCGCGGTCGCCAGCCGCTCCAGTTCCTTCTGGTCGGCCGCTGCCTTCTCCAGCGCCTTTTCCCACACCGGGTCGAGCAAATCGTGCACGGCCTTCGGCGTCTTGGCCATGGTGTCGTCGAGCTTGAGCGCGGCGAAGGAGCCGTAGCCGAGCAGCTTTGCCTTTTCGGCGCGCAGCTTCAGCATATCGCGCACCACTGCGGTGTTGTCGCTGGCGCCGCCGTTCTGGCCGCGCATGGTGAAGGCGCGGAAGGCGGTTTCGCGCAAGTCGCGGCGTTCGGAGAAAGTGGTGAACGGCTCATAGATCGAGCGCGACAAAGTGACGGCGTAGCGGCCTTTCTGGCCGCGCGTCTCGGCTGCCTCGGCCATCGAGCTCTTCACGAAGTCCGGGAGACCGGCAAGGTCGGCATCATCGAGGAACAGCGCCCAGTCACGCTCGTCGGCCAGCACGTTCTGGCCGAAAGTGGTGCCAAGGGAGGACAATTCCTCGCTGATGTTGGCCAGCCGCTTCTTGCCGTCGGCGTCGAGTTTGGCGCCGGATCGGACAAAGCCTTTCCAGGTCTTTTCCAGCACCCGCAGCGTCTCGGCGTCGAGCTTCAGCGTCTCGCGGCGCTGGTAGAGATCGTCGATGCGGGCAAACAGTTTCTCGTTCATCGAGATCGCCGAGAAATGCCTCGACATCTTTGGCGAAATCTCGCGCTCCAGCGCCTGGATCGCATCGTTGGTGTGGGCGCCGGCCCGGCACCAGAAGATCGACGAGACATGGTCGAGCGGCTCGCCGGCAAGTTCCAATGCGGCCAGCGTGTTCTCGATGGTCGGCGCGTCCTTGTTGCCGGCGATGGCGTCGATTTCGGCCTCATGCGCCTTCAGCGCCGCGTCGAACACCGGGGAAAAGTCGCCGTCGCCGATGTTGGCGAAATCGGGCAGGCCGAGCGGCCCTTGCCATTTGGTCAAAGGATGGGCGGCGAGATCGACGGTTTTCGTGGACGACATGATTGCTCTTTCGATGATTGGCAGGCGAGGCGGGCTGACCCGATGTAGGGCGATGCCTGGCGCGGCGCAACAGCGCGGCCGTTCAAGCTGGCGTCAGAAGCCGTCGCAATTTTCCGCGATCGCCGCTTGCGAACTGGCGGTGATGCGGTTGCCGGCGACGGCGAACGTCTCCTGCATCAGCATGTCGTTGTTGGGGAAATCATAGCAGGCGATGACCGTGGTGACGCCAGCCTCGCTCTTTTCGATGCGGTGGCGGATCGCGGCGCCGGCAACCGCTCCCTTCCATTCGTCGATCGAGGCTATGAACTCCTGCTTCGACTGCACGACGCCGAGATCGTCGAGCTTGATGCGGACGTCGTCGGCGAGCAGGTCCGACAATTCGGTGCGGTCGGCGACCAGCAGTGCGGAATACCAGCGGTCGATGATGGCGCCGTCATCGGCGCGGGCAGGGGCGAGCGAAAGCAGCAGCGCCGCCACGGCGAAAACGATCGAATGGCGATCCCGCATGACTGCCTCCTCCTATTTGACCATGATCTCCGGACAAAACGGTTCCCGTTTTGTCTGAGAAAACCGGTGCCCACTTTTCGGGATCATGGTCTACCCCAAATCCGGCCGCTCGAAGTCGCCGGTGTCCTTGTTCATCACCCAAAGCTCGCCGGTCGAAATGTCGAACCAGGCGCCGTGCAGGGCGAGCCGCCCCTTGCCTTCGAGGATGGAGACGCAAGGGAAGGTCCTGAGATTGGCGATTGAATAGCGGATGGAGATGCGCTCCAGCGCTGTCTGCCGTTCCGCCGCCGTCATGAAGGTGCTCGACGACACGGTTTCGGCAGCCGGAGCGATCAGGCTCATCCATTTGCCGATGAAGTCGCCGGGCGACAGCGGCGCCGAATTGGGGTCGAGCGCGGCGCGGATGCCGCCGCAGCGGCCATGGCCCATCACCACGATGTTCTTGACCTTGAGGCTCTGCACGGCGAATTCGAGCGCAGCCGAAGTCGAGTGGAACTCGCCATCCGGCGCATAGGGCGGCACCAGATTGCCGACATTGCGCAGCACGAAGAGTTCGCCGGGGCCGGCGTCGAAGATCGCTTCCGGAGCGGCGCGGGAATCGCAGCAGGCAACGATCATGGTTTCGGGCGCCTGCCCCTCTCGAGCGAGTTCGCGATAGCGTCCGCTCTCGCTGAGATAGCGGCCGTTCATGAAGTTGCGGTAGCCGTTGAGGAGGTGTTCGGGGAGGTGGGGCATGGGCGGCGTCTTGACCCTTTCCGGGTTGGATGCGGCACGGTCCATCGACATTCAGGTGAGGCCGGCCTGCGAACGGCCGATGCCTGCGCTTCCGGTGCTCACGTACTGAAGTACGCTCCGCTCCGGTTCTCGGCATCAGCCATTCTCGACTCGGCCTGACCTGAATCTCGACAGACCTAACTCTGAAAAAAGGCTCTAACGGCAAAAGTGTGTTGCGGGCAATGCCGAATTGCGGATGGCTCCGTCGCAAAGCGTCATGCGGCGTGCATGGCTCGCGGCCGGCTTTACGCCCAAATCGCGACGGGAATGCCGAAACGGTCGGCAAGCGGCGGATCCGGAAACGACCTTGCCTCGCCGCTGGCGATGCGCGCGGCGATCAGCATCATGGCGGCTGCGTCGAGGAAATCGTCGGCGGCAGCACCTTTCGGCGGCGGCCTGTCGAGAAAGTCCCTGACATAGCCGTGTCGGCACAGCAGTGCCTTACGCTCCTCCATTCCCGCTGGATTGACGGCGCCCTTGATCTTCTTCGGCAGCGTCATCGGTTTTCCGCCACTCAGCCGGCAGAAGGCGACTTCCGGATGCGATTCGAAGACACGGCTCCGCAAATCGGGACGCGCGATCAACAAAGCGTCGATCTCGCGGATCTTGGCAAAAATGCCGAAGGCCTGGATCGAGACCCCGCGCGGTGGGTCGGAGGTCGCCTTTGCCACCTCGCTGGCGCGGCGATGCGCGGCATACCAGGCTTCAATCGTGGTGAAGTCATTGGTGTCGGCATAAAGGGCGGCGCGCGAGGGAATGGCAAAGACGCTGGATTGCCTCGCTCCGAGCAGCGGCCGAACCAGCGCTTCCGGTCCGCGCCCGCCTCTTTGCGAAAAATCCGGCAGGCCGATGGGCATGTCGACGGCCACGATCGCGTCTGCCGGCAAGGCGTCGAGCAGGGCCGCGAAGCTTGCGAAGACGCAGACCGACGGCGCAGTGCCCGGATCGCGGTGGACGACGATCCAGCCGGCCTTGCAACCGTCGACGCCGACGGCCGAGGTCACGCCCGGCGGTCTCGCCCCGGATGTGTGAGGTGGCGCAGCTGTACCATGGCCATCGGGTGCGACAGGCTTTGGGCATCGGTTTCCAGCTGCAATTCGTCACCGCCGCGTTTGGCCGTGCGCGCCAGGATTTCGTAGACTGCGGCCGTGGTCGACTGCAGTGCCTTGATCGGCGGCTGCCCCGACAGGATGCGGGCGAGATAGACGGCGGCCGTCAGGTCACCCAGCCCATTCGGCGGCTTGTCGATCAGGCGGTGTTCGGCCAGCAGCGCCTGGTTGGCGTCGAGCAGCAGATTGCCGGTGCCGCCGGTCATCATCGACGGCGCCGACGTCACCAGCATGGTTCTTGGGCCGGCATGGAGGGCAGCTGCAATGACCGATTTCAGATCGGGCAAGGGCGCGCCCGCCATCCACTCCAGCTCGTAGCGATTGGGCGTGGCAATGTCGGCGATCGGCATCAGCCGGTCGCGCATGGCGGCGGCCGTCGGCTCCGGCACGTAGAGCCCGCCGGAATCACCCATCACCGGGTCGCAAATATAGACCGCGTCCGGCGTCTTCGCCTTGACTGCTGACACCAGCGAAGCGACGGCCTCGGCCTGGCCGGCCTCGCCGAGATAACCCGACAGCACGGCGCCGACCTCACCCAGCCAGGGCGCTCGCTCGAGATCGGCCATCAGCGCCTTGAACTGGTCGAGCGGCGGCACGATGCGCGTCGCCCGGCCATGGCCCGGATGCCAGGGCAGGATGACCGTCGGCACCGCCCATACGGGGAAGCCCAGCGTCTCCAGCGCGAACACGGCGGCGCGGTTGCCGACCGAGCCGCGGGCGACATGGCTGGAAATGACGATGACCGCGCGCGGCGCGTCGGCTTTTTCGCTGTTCATGGAATTCCTAGCTGCCCCGGGAGACGTAGTACACGAGCCAGATCAAAAGGCCGAGGGCGACGAGGAGCCCAAGCGTTCGGCCGATGCGGGTACCCCAGACCTCGATCGGATCGGAGCGATCGGCCTCGGCGGCGGTAACGTGATCGCGCGCGCCTTTCGCGGCACGCGCAATGAACGACGTGCCGCCGAGGCCACCCTCGTTGGCCACGCGCTCGATAATGCGGCGCGATTCGCTGTCTTCGTCGCGGCGTTCCGCCATGATCCTGTCCTGTTCCACGGCGACCATACCGTGTTCGTGCGGGCAATCACAGGGCCTCTCGGGTGCATGAGTGCGCGCCAGCCGCAGACATTTTCTTGAGCGCGGATTGTGCTAGATCAGGGTGGAGCATGATCTCTGGACAAAACGGGTTCCCCGTTTGTCCGTGAAAACCGGTTCCCACTTTTCGGGATCATGCTCTAATGCTTCGCATGCAACTTCTGTCGAGGGACCACACCATGTTTGCCCAGCGCCTTGCTCCACCGCTTCCCTTCCGCAGCCTGCCCGCCGTGCTGATGATGGCCATCGTGCTGCCGCTGCTTGCCGGCTGCGGCTACAACACCATCCCGACGGCGGAGGAAAATGCCAAGGCGGCGTGGAGCGAGGTGCTGAACCAGTATCAGCGCCGTTCGGACCTGATCCCCAACCTGGTTGAGACGGTCAAGGGCTATGCGGCGCATGAGAAGGACACGCTCGATGCGGTGGTCGAGGCGCGCGCCAAGGCGACGCAGATCACGGTGACGCCGGAAACGCTGAAGGATCCCGAAGCCCTCAAGAAGTTCCAGGATGCCCAGGCAGGGCTGACCAGTGCGCTGTCGCGACTGATCGCGGTGTCGGAGGCCTATCCCGACCTCAAGGCCAACCAGAATTTCCTGGCGTTGCAGGCGCAGCTCGAAGGCACCGAGAACCGGATCGCGGTGGCGCGGCGCGACTACATCCTGGCGGTCAAGGACTACAATCTGACGCTGAGGACCTTCCCCTCGGTGCTGTGGGCAACCTTCTGGTTCCGCAGCAACGAACCCTTCGCCAACTTCACCGTCGATGAAGACAAGATGCAGCCGCCGAAAGTCGATTTCGGCACGAAGCAGGGCGGCTAGCTGGCGGAGCCATTTCGAGCTTCAGTATCAATCCTGACGAGACGGACCGCAGGCGTGTCCACACCCCCCTCTGTCCTGCCGGACATCTCCCCCTCAAGGGGGGAGATCAGCTGTTATCTACGCTTTCGCAAATCTCGGGCGTCTAAAGGGGCGGGCCAACGACAAAGCTGCCAATCTCCCCCCTTGAGGGGGAGATGCCCGGCAGGGCAGAGGGGGGTGCGACGGATCGCCAAACTCAGTGTCCTTGGCCTACTTCTCTGTCTTTTGGTTCCCCTCACCGCCTTCGCCGCCGATCTCCCCGCGCTGACCGGTCGCGTCGTCGACAATGCCGGCATCATCGATGCGGCGACCGAGGCGGCACTCACCCAAAAACTCGCCGACTTCGAGACAAAAGGCTCCGACCAGATCGTCGTCGCCACGATCCCCAGCCTCGACGGCGAGGAGATCGAACCCTATGCCAACCGGCTGTTCCGCTTCTGGAAGCTCGGCCAGGGCAAGGAAAACAACGGCGTGCTGCTGCTGGTGGCGCCGAATGACCGCAAGATGCGCATCGAGGTCGGCTATGGGCTGGAAGGCACGCTGACCGACCTGCACACCAGGCTGATCATCGAAAACGACATGGTGCCGGCGTTTCGCGCCGGCGATTTCTCCGGCGGGATTTCCAAAGCCGTCGACGACATGGTGATGGTGCTCGAAGGCAATCCGGAGGAACTGGAGGCGCGCGGAAAGCGCAATGAGCAACCGCCCATCGACATGGACAATCTGTTCTTCACCGTCTTCATAACCATCTGGGCGATCATCTTCTTCGGCAGCATGGCGGCCTCCATCCTGCCGCCGATCTTCGGCAAGAAACTCGGCCCCGGCCGCTATCGCTGGCTGGGCATGACATTCGAGCCAGGCCGGCGATCATCCAGCAGCGGCTGGTCTTCGGGCAGTTCGGGCGGCGGCTGGTCGTCAGGTTCAAGCAGTGGTGGCGGCTTTTCAGGCGGTGGCGGTTCGTCCGGCGGCGGCGGCTCCTCGGGAAGCTGGTGACGAGATGACCACACGCATCATCAGTTCCTGGCATGGCCGTCTCGTCGCAATGACCGGCGCTGCCTTGCTGGGCCTGGCGGTGTTGCTCGTCGGCTTCGCAGCGCTGGCGGCGGAGTTGCCCGTACTCACCGGTCGTGTCGTCGACAATGCCGACATCATCGACGCCGCGACCGAGGCGGCGCTGACGCAGAAGCTGGCGGATTTCGAGACCAAAGGCTCCGACCAGATCGTCGTCGCCACGGTTCCCAGCCTCGACGGCGAGGATATCGAACCTTACGCCAACCGGCTGTTCAACTTCTGGCAGCTCGGCCAGGCGGGCAAGAACAATGGCGTGCTTCTGCTGGTGGCCAGGAACGACCGCAAGATGCGCATCGAGGTCGGCTATGGGCTGGAGGGCGCGCTGACCAATTCGCACGCCACATGGATCATTGAAAACGACATGGTGCCGGCCTTCCGCGCCGGCGATTTCTCCGGTGGCCTTTCCAAGGCCGTCGACGACATCATCAAGGTGCTCGAGGACAGTCATGGCGCTTGAGGGCAATCCGGAAGCGTTGGAGGCGGTGTCAATATGATGATGCCCATCATCAGCCCCTCCAGGCGTTTCGCCGCCGGTGCGTTGTTTGCCCTGGCGGTGTTGATCTTCGGCTTTGCCGCCATGGCGGCGGAGTTGCCCGCGCTCACCGGTCGCGTCGTCGACGATGCCGGTATCATCGACCCCGCGACCGAGGCGGCGCTGACCCAGAAACTGGCCGACTTCGAGACCAAAGGCTCCGACCAGATCGTCGTGGCAACGATCAACAGTCTCGACGGAGAGGAGATCGAGCCCTACGCCAACCGGCTGTTCCGCTTCTGGAAGCTCGGCCAGGCCGGCGAGAACAATGGCGTGCTTTTGCTGGTGGCGCCGAACGACCGCAAGATGCGCATCGAGGTCGGTTATGGGCTGGAAGGCACGCTTACCGACCTGCACACAAAACTGATCATCGAAAACGATATGGTGCCGGCTTTTCGTGCCGGCGATTTCTCCGGCGGTATTTCCAAAGCCGTCGACGACATGGTCATGGTGCTGGAAGGCAATCCCGAAGAGCTGGAAGCGCGCGGCAAGCGCAATCCGGCCGACAACAGCGCGCCCATCGATCCCATCGTCGCGATCTTCCTGATTCTGTGGGCGACGATGTTCTTCGGCGGCCTGGCGATGGCTTTCCTGCCGCCGATCTTCGGCACCAAGCTGTCGCCGGGCGTGTATAAATGGCTGGGCATGACTTTTCGCTATGGCCAGGGACCGAGGGGATCGTCTTCGGGTTCAAGCAGCTGGACAACGAGTTCGTCGTCAGGCTGGTCCTCGGGCAGTGGCTGGTCGTCAGGAAGTTCGGGCAGCAGCTGGTCGTCGGGCTCAAGCAGCGGCGGTGGGTTTTCAGGTGGCGGCGGTTCGTCTGGCGGTGGCGGGTCTTCAGGGAGCTGGTGAGAGACATGGCAACACGACCGATCAGCCCGCAGGACCATGAGCGCATCGCCACCGCGATCCGTGCCGCCGAATCGAAAACCGACGGCGAGATCTACTGCGTCGTCGCGCATGCCAGCGACGGCTATTTCTTTCCGGCCGCCTTCATGGCGACATCCGGCATGCTGATCGTCAGCCTGGCCGTCGCCTATGGGCTGGAAGCCTGGTGGCTGTCGATCCGGCTGCCGCATTTCGTCATTGTACAGCTGCTGGCGCTGGCCTCGGTGCTGGCGCTGTTATGGGCGCTGCCCAATTTGCGCATCCATCTGGTGCCGCGCCGGCAGCGTTACCAGGCAGCACATGACAATGCGCTCAGGCAGTTCCTCGCCCGTAACGTCCATCGCACCACGGCGCGCACCGGCGTGCTGGTCTTCGTGTCGATCGCCGAGCGCTATGCCGAAGTGGTCGCCGACTCGGGCATCAACAGCAAGGTCGGCCAGCATGTCTGGGACGGTGTTATCCGCGACCTCACGCAGCATGCCGGCGACGACCGGCTCGCCGACGGCTTCGTCAAGGCGATCGAGCAGGTCGGCGCGGTGCTGGCCGAGCATTTCCCGGTTACGTCGGGCGATGCCAACGAGCTCGACGATCATCTCGTAGAGATATGAAAAGCCAACAAACGCACCTGAGCCGGACGCCTAGCCGCCCGGCCGAGGGCGTTTTCGAGCAGGCTTTGCCCGATGTCAGCAAGTGTCGGGATCGGCTGTGAGAAAGCGGTTGGCGGGCTGGCCTCGACTCTTGCAATCGGTCGACGCGGGTTTATGGTTAACAAATCATGAAGACCCTAAGCATCGACATCCGGAAAGCCGAACCGCGCGACGCTGGCGCCATCGCCGACGTGCATCAGCAGGCTTGGGAGGGCGCCTATTCCGGCATCATCCCGCATCGCTCGCTGACCTCGATGATCAACCGTCGCGGCGCCGACTGGTGGGCGAACGCTATCCGCCGCGCTGCCACCGTGCTGGTGGTTGAGATCGGCGGCACCATTGCCGGCTATGCCACGATCGGCAAGAACCGCGCCCGCGAGCTGAAGCAGCAGGGCGAGATCTACGAGCTTTATTTGCGTCCGGAGTATCAGGGCATCGGGCTCGGCAGCCGGCTGTTCAAGGCGGCGCGGGCACGGCTTGCCGACCACGGGCTGAAAGGCATGGTGGTGTGGGCGCTGGAAGACAACCAGAACGCGCTTGCCTTCTATGCCGGCGCCGGTGGCCGCGATGTTGCCGAAGGCGTCGAGATTTTCGAGCAGAGGGCGCTGAAAAAGGTCGCCTTCGTCTGGGAATAACGAGCACCGCCTCGGTTACAGCCCATTCACAAACTGTGCACTTCCATGAGCGCTCCGTACCAATCGCCGCATTGCGCCCTTGCGCTTCGCCCGCTATCGATCTTGGAAATCGAGAGAGGGATTTGAGCCATGCGCATTGAAGCCATTGCCAGCGGAAAGAACCCGCCTGAGGACGTCAACGTCATCATCGAGGTGCCGATCGGCGGCGAGCCGATCAAATACGAGATGGACAAGGAGGCCGGCACGCTGTTCGTCGACCGCTTTCTGCATACCTCGATGCGCTATCCCGGCAATTACGGTTTCGTGCCGCACACGCTGTCGGGCGATGGCGACCCGATCGACGTTCTGGTCTGCAACACGCGCGCGCTGGTGCCGGGCTGCGTCATCAATGTGCGCCCGATCGGCGTCTTGATCATGGAAGACAATGCCGGCCAGGACGAGAAGATCATCGCGGTGCCGTCGCCAAAACTGACGCTGCGCTACGAAAACGTCACCGAGTATACGCAACTGCCCGAGATCACCCGCGACCAGGTCCAGCACTTCTTCGAGCACTACAAGGATCTCGAGCCCGGCAAATGGGTCAAGATCGAAGGCTGGCACGATTCCAAATACGCCAAGAAGATGATCGTCGACGCGATCGCACGGGCGAAGGCGGCTAAGTAGACGGCGGAACCGGCTTCGCTTCCTTCGAGTTAAGCGGTGGTATCTTTCAAAACACTGGCGCGAGGCACCCCCCTCTGGCCTGCCGGCCATCTCCCCCACAAGGGCAGGGGAATCGCAGATAAGTTGATTGGCTATTGCCAAGCAGCAAAAGAAGGATTCTGGAGAGGCTTTCTCGAAGCAGAGGAGGCCGCAGTGCCGTTGGTTTTGTCGATCCTGCGAGAAGTACGCGATCCGCGCGACAT
>NZ_JBFUEY010000038.1:0-29114 GCF_056403715.1 Mesorhizobium sp. P2_F5
ACCCACCCTATACGGGGAGAAGGTGCCGGCAGGCGGATGAGGAGCGGCGCTGGCCTCTGAGGTTGGCTGCGCGGGAGGCGCGGGCGGTTGCGGAACCTCAATCGGGGCAGCCGGTTCTGCCGGAGTCTCGGCGGGCGTCGGCACTTCGATGGGAGCAGGCTCAGGCGGCACTTCCGGGGGCGCTGGCTCGATCTGCGGCTCGACCGGTGCTGGCGGCGGCACTTCCTGCGGCAGCGGTTCGGGAGCAGGCTCAGGAGCGGCAGGCGGTGCTGGAATTTCCTCGGGCGCCGGCGGCTCGGCAGGCGTCTCAGGTTCGGGCTCTTCTTCCGGCGCTGGCTCCGGCAGCGGTTCCGGTTCGGAGGGTACGACCGGCTCCGGCGCGGGCGGAATGGCAGGCTCGAGTTTCGGTTCCTCGACGGCGGCCAGTTCCGCCTTTACCTCCCCCTCGATGGGGGAGGTCCCAAGCGAAGCTTGGGGGTGGGGGTGACTGGCGCTTGCGTCGGCGCTGTCACCCCTCCCCGCCACTTCGTGGCGACCCTCCCCATCGAGGGGAGGGTGTGCAGCCTCGGGTTCGTCGCGCTTCAAAAACTCAGGCAGCGCCTGCTTGGCGGCCGGCTTCAGCGCTTCAAGCGCATCCCATTTGATCGGCGGCAGGGGAGCGGTGTCGTCGATGCGCTCCTCGACGACTTCCTTCTTGCCGAA
Source organism: Mesorhizobium sp. P2_F5 (assembly GCF_056403715.1). Classification (NCBI taxonomy): domain Bacteria; kingdom Pseudomonadati; phylum Pseudomonadota; class Alphaproteobacteria; order Hyphomicrobiales; family Phyllobacteriaceae; genus Mesorhizobium; species Mesorhizobium sp. P2_F5. The sequence goes on from NZ_JBFUEY010000038.1 coordinate 703, forward strand.
CGAAAATATCTTCTTGAAAAAACCGGCCATGCTTCAATCGTCTCAGGCGGCGCGAGCGGTGAGCGGCGCTGCGGTCAGGCGAGCGCCGTCATGGCCGGTAATAGTGGCCTCGACGATCTCGCCCGGTGCGCCGGCGGCGATGGCGGCCAGCGTAAAGCCTTCGGTGCGGCCGAGGCCGTCGCGCTCGACCAGGATCGACTGGCGCGTACCAGGAAGCGATGCGAGATGGCGGCGATACGCGGCTTCGCCGGCGGCGCGCAGCCTTGCGGCGCGCTGCTTGATCAGTTCGCGCCGGACCTGCGGCATGCGCGCGGCGGGCGTGCCTTCGCGCGGCGAGAACGGGAAGACATGCAGATGCGTCAGCCCGCACTCCTCGACGATTTTTATCGAATTCTCGAACATGTCCTCGGTCTCGGTCGGGAAGCCGGCAATAATGTCGGCGCCGAAGACGATTGCAGGGCGCAATTTGCGCACATCCTCGCAGAAGCGGATCGACTGGTCGCGCAAATGCCTGCGCTTCATGCGCTTCAGGATCATGTCGTCGCCCGACTGCAGCGACAGATGCAGATGCGGCATCAGCCTGGGCTCGGTGGCGATGGCGTCGAGCAAATCGTCGTCGGCCTCGATGGAATCGATTGAGGACAGCCGCAGCCGCTTCACGTCGGGCACCTGCTTGAGGATGGTTTTCACCAGTTTGCCGAGTTTCGGCGCACCCGGCAGGTCGGCGCCGAAAGACGTCATGTCGACGCCGGTCAGCACGATCTCGGCATAGCCGTTGCCGGCTAGCCGCTTGGCCTGCTCGACCACGGCGCCCATCGGCACCGAACGCGAATTGCCGCGGCCATAGGGGATGATGCAGAAGGTGCAGCGATGGTCGCAGCCATTCTGCACCTGGACGAAGGCACGCGCCCGGCCTTCGATGGCGTCGACCATGTGGCCGGCCGTCTCGCGCACCGAGAAAATGTCGTTGACGCGCGCCTTCTCGGTGTCGTTGACGCCGAAATCCGGCAACGCGCGGTAGGAGTTCGCCTTCAGCTTCTCCTCATTGCCGAGCACGAGGTCGACCTCGTCCATGGCAACGAAATTCTGCGGTTCGGTCTGCGCCGCGCAGCCGGTGACGATGATGCGCGCCGCCGGATTTTCGCGACGGGCTTTGCGGATCGACTGTTTGGCCTGGCGCACCGCTTCCGAGGTGACCGCGCAGGTGTTGAAGATGATGGCGCCGCCTTTGAGCGCGCCGAGGCCGGCGCTTTCGGCTTCGCGCCGCATCACCTCGGATTCATAGGTGTTGAGACGGCAGCCGAAGGTGACGACGTCGATGCCTTTCGAGTTGGGGCCCTTGGTATCGGCAAGAACGGACATCAGGCCGCGCTTTCGGTGTCGCGAGCCCAGCTGCCTGTCGACGGATCGAAACTGCCGGAAAATTCCCATTCGGCCGCGCCGGTCAGGATGACGTGGTCGTCATCGCGCCACTCAACATGCAGCGATCCGCCGCCGGGCGTCATAAGGGTAACGCTGCGGCCGGTGCGCCTTGTGCGGGCAGCGGCAACCACGGACGCGCAAGCGGCCGAGCCGCAGGCCTTGGTCAGGCCGGCGCCGCGCTCCCAGGTGCGGATGATCATCGTCTGCGGCGACGTCACCTGGGCGATGGTGATGTTGGCGCGCTCGGGGAAGATCGGATGGTTTTCGAGCAGCGGGCCGAAGCGCTCGAGCTCGTAGGACCAGACGTCGCGATCGACCCAGAAGATGGCGTGCGGGTTGCCCATCGAGAGAGCCGAAGGCGAATGCAGCACCGGCGCGTCGATCGGGCCGATCTGCAACTCGATCATGCGGGTGTCGCGGAATTCCTCGGCCAGCGGAATATCCTGCCAGCCGAAGCGCGGCGTGCCCATGTCGACCGAGATGGTGCCGTCGGCATGTTCAACGGCGTTGAGGATGCCGGCGCGGGTCTCGAAGGTGAAAGTCTTCTGGCCGGTCTCGGCGGCCAGCGCCTGGACGACGCAGCGCATGCCGTTGCCGCAGGCTTGCGCGCCCGAGCCGTCGGAATTCAATATGTCGATGTAGTAGGCAGTGCCGGGCGTGCGGGCGTCATGGATGGCCATGATCTGGTCGAACTTGGTCGCCGCATCGGCGTTGAGCGCGACCGCAGACGCTGGCGTGACCCGGTCGGCGCGGCCGCGCATGTCGGCAACGATGATCTCGTTGCCGATGCCGTTCATCTTGGCGAAGGGGGCAGTGCCTGCCATGTCTCTAGGTATTTCCTGTCCGTTTTGCCGCTATATGGCGGAAACGGGCGGGAATTACCAGTGTGGGCTGCGTCTAGGTTACCGCGAAAACGCCGAGCACGATCAGCAGGAAGATGACGAGAACGATGCCGATGAGGACGCGCGCACCGGTGGCGGCGGCGCCCGCCAGCGCCGGCATGCCAAGCAGGCTCGCGGCGGCGGCGACGATCAGAAGAATGATGATCCATTTGATCATGGAAAAGCTCCCGGCCAAATTGCGTTGGGCAAACAACGCGTTTCGCCCCGTTGGGTTCCTTCCCTAGACCTCCGGCACGTCCCAGATTTCGCCCGGCCGCAAGGCGCGAAAACGCTCCTGTGGCACGCCCTTCGCCTTCAGCGCTTCGGCCAGTTTTTGGACCGGCTCGCCGATCGGTTCGTCGGTGAGATGGAAGGTGCCCCAGTGGCAGCCCGCGGCAAAGGCGGCGTTGCAGAGCTGCATGCCTTGCACCGCTTCATCCGGGTTCTGATGCTGCGGCGCCATGAACCAGCGCGGCTCGTAGGCGCCGATCGGCAGGATGGCGAGGCGGAAGCCGCCATGTTTCTCAGCCATCAGCCGGTAATTGGCGCCGCCATGAAAGCCGGTGTCGCCCGCGAAATAGGTCTTTCCGGCCGGAGTTTCGACGACGAAGCCGGCCCACAGCGCCATGCGGCGGTCGCGCGCGCCGCGTGCCGACCAATGGTGGACGGGCTCGACATGGATGGCGACATCGTCGCCGATGTCGATGCGCTCGCCCCAGTCATGCGCCGACAGCCGCATGCCCGGCACGGCGGCGTCGATGATGGCGTCGTTGCCGAGCGGCGTCAGCACCTGCGGATCGTACTTCGCCTTCAGCCGCTTGAGCGTGGCAAGGTCGAGATGGTCGTAATGATTGTGGCTGACCAGCACCAGATCGATCGGCGGCAGCTGGGAAAAGGCGATGCCCGGCGCATTGACGCGCCTGGGCCCGGCAAAGGAGAGCGGCGACACGCGTGGCGACCACACCGGGTCGGTGAGGATGTTGAGACCGGCGGTCTGGATCAGCAGCGTGGAATGGCCGACCATGGTCAGCCGCAGCCCGCCGCCGTCGATGCGCGCCGCCGGCTCTGCCGGTTCAAACGGGCTTGGATTGGCTGCCGGCCATTTCGAACGCTCGCCGCTCAGCTGCCATTTCAGCAGATCGGTGAAGCGGCCGGGCATCTGGCCGTCGGGGTTGAAGAACAGAGTGCCGTCGAAATGGTCGCTGGGCGGGCCGCTGTAGTAGCGGTTGGCGGCTCTTTTTCTCGCGGCCAAGGTTTCGGCTCCGGCAGGTTTCTGTCCTTGCTAGATAGGGACGTGGCCCTTTGGCGCAAGCATTTGCCGGGCCGATGCCTGTCTCGGCCAAAATGCCGAGCGCTGGTGCGGACGACGATTTCCAGTGTACGATCATGCAGCAGAACGGAGGGCCGCCCATGCGTTGGCAAGTTCTTGCAATCACAGCGGCGATCCTGGGGATCGCGCCTATATCGCCGGCCGCCGCCGCGCAGACAGAGCCCAGCGCCTGCACCCACGCGCCAACCATCCTGGATGCGGGCGATTTCCTGCTTGCCGAACCGGCAACATTTCCGAATTTCTGGCGCGACCGTTTTGGCGACGACGCGGCCTATCTGAAGATACGCTATGGCGGCCTCACCTATGCCGAGGGCACAGCGCTTATTGCGGGGCTGGAAAACCGCAGTCATCCGCCATTGCGCATCGTCGAACTCCGGCTTGCCTATGCAAAGACGCCGGACCGGGCGGCGATGATTGCCGGCATGGAGCCGCTACCCAACGCGAAGTCGATTGTGCCTCAGCTTGGCCAATCCGCCTTGCGTGCGCTTGTTACCGAGGACGGCGGCGACTGGCTGCTGGGCGAACTGGCGCGCTGGCGTGCGGTTGACGCCGACCAGTTCGACGCGTCGAGGATTTCCGTGGGGCTTGCCCAGGTGCTGGCGGACCTTGATGATCATGCCAAGTCGCGCCTTGCCAAAAGGGCGGAAGATGCGGGCATCTGGCCCATGGCTCTGGAGATGCGGGCAGTCAAAGACGACCTCTCCGATTACGTCGCTTACCTCAACAGGCTTCCACCTGCGGTACGTCCCGACAAGGGTGGCCGCACAGGGTTTATCCGCAAAGCCCTGAACCTGGCCAATCTTCGCCCTTCCTTCGATATGGCCAAACAGCCAGCGGAGGTGCAGGCGCTCGACGGTCAAAACGATTTGGGCTCAGCCATCCGGTCGATCGGGCAGCGGATTGCCTATGTTCCTCAAACTGCGATCTTGCTGCCCCTCGTGAACCAGACCGGCAACCTGAGCCTCGGCACAGCGGTGGCAGGGGCGATCAACGCGCAGATTGCCGCAAAACATCTCGACCCTATCAACAATCCCGATACGGTCACGGCAACCATGCTCGACGGGATCGACTACGTTCTTGGCCGCCGCGACCGGGAGCATAATTTGCGCGACGCTCTAATCTCCGAAATGCAGGGCGAAACGGCGGAGTCGTTCATGGACAGGGCGTTAGCCCGGGTGATGTTGGCCTCCTTCATGCTAGACAATGGGGTCGAACCGCCACGTCGCCCGGATCTGCTCACAGCGACCTTCCCCTGGGAACAGTGGGTCGGATTGGCCGGCAAGCTGAAGACCGGCGAAGCCATCGCGCCGGAAGATCGAATCGCTGCGGCCGATCTCATGATCGCAGCCGACCGTCCTGCGGATGCGTTGGCCTTGCTGAAAACGGCCGGCGATTGGAAGACGGCAGTGCGGCGCTCTCATGAGCTGGCGCTTAGGCTGGACCGCCGATGCGCCGACCTGCTGCGGCCGCCAATGCCGGTTTCGCAGCCGCTCTACCAGTTCGAGCCGCGTTAGGGCACCTTTGGGTCAAGTTGCGGATGACGATGAGGTAGCCCGCTGGCCGGATGATTGCGATAAATTTGCAACAACTCTTGCTGCAAACTCTATTTTAACCATATCGGGTTGAAATTTCGCCACCTTCTCCATCTTGGTGAGGGTGAGAGTGTGCGGACGGCTTCCCCCCAGCCGGATCCGACGGAGGTTGACATGACATTTTCGAGAAGCGGCCTGGTGGCCGTATCGCTGGCAGCGCTGTTTGCAAGCGGCTGTTCGACCTCGCGTTTTTCATCGATGGATGACCAGCAGCCGGCGCCGCTGCAGCCCGCGCCCGCCGGCACGGTGAGCGGAAGCCAGCTGCCGCCGCCGGCAGCGCCGGGCACCACCGACCCGTCGCAGTTCCCGACCGCGCCGGCTGGCGCCCAGGTCGCCTCGCTGCCGCCGGACGGATCGGCGCCGGCCGGCGCTGCGGACCTCACCGCCGCCAGCGTCGCCGGCGTCTGGAACGCCAGCGTTTCGGGCCAGAGCTGCAAGGTGGCGACGCCGCAGACCAAATTCGGCGCCGGCTATCGCGCCGGACCGTTGCATTGCCCGGCACCGATCGACGGCATCAAGTCGTGGAACGTCGCCGGCAAGCAGCTGACGCTCTATGACGAAAATGGCGGCACCCTGGCGCGGCTCTATTCATCGGGCGGTTCGAAATTCGACGGGCAGACTTCCACTGGCCTGCCGATCTCGCTTACAAGATAGGTCACCATTTGGAGTGGTTCAGCGTTCGATAGATCGCCGAACCACTCCAGCTATCTTGTTTTGTGCCATTCCGGACGGAAAACCGCTTTCCTGGAATCGCTTCCACAGCGACGTGACCGATGCATCTGCGTGACGGCCTCCAGACCCATGCGACCGTCAGGCAGCGCTACGACCATCTGGTCGCGAGCGGCGCCATCGAGCGCGATCCGGTGCAGGAGCGCATCGCCGCCGCACTCGACCGGCTGACCGACGAGATCTCGGTCAAGCGGCTGGCGCAGAAGTCGAGTGCGCTCGGCTGGCTGTTTGCCCGCAAACGCGAGACGCGCGAGGTCGTCAAAGGGCTCTACATCCATGGCGGCGTCGGCCGCGGCAAGACCATGCTGATGGACATGTTCTTCGAGTTGCTCCCGGTGCGGCGCAAGCGCCGCGTGCATTTCAATGACTTCATGGCCGATGTGCAGGACCGCATCCAGAAGCATCGGGCCGCGCGCAAGAACGGCGACGTCAAGGAGGACGATCCGATCCCGCCAGTGGCGCTCCAGCTTGCCGAACAGGCCTGGGTGCTGTGCTTCGACGAGTTTTCGGTCACCGACATTGCCGATGCGATGATCCTGTCCAGGTTGTTTTCGGCGCTGTTTGCCAATGGCGTGGTTCTGATCGCCACCTCCAATGTCGCGCCCGAAAATCTCTATCGCGACGGGCTGAACCGCCAGCTCTTCCTGCCCTTCATCAGCATTCTCGAACGCCACGCCCATGTGCTGACGCTCGACGCCGACAAGGACTACCGGCTGGAAAAACTCGCCCGCACGCCGGTCTATGTCACGCCGGCGGATGCCGAAGCCGACCGTGTGCTGGACGACGCCTGGCAGGCGATGACGCGGGGGGTGCCGGTCGCCTCGACGACCGTGGTAGTGAAGGGCCGGCAGGTGGTTGTGCCGGCGGCCGCCGGCGACGCGGCGCGGTTTTCCTTTGCCGATCTTTGCGAAAAGCCTCTCGGCGCGCGCGATTTCCTGGCGATTGCCGGCCGCTTCTCGACCATCTTCATCGATCACATCCCGGTGCTCGGCGAAGGCAGGCGCAATGAGGCCAAACGCTTCATCCTGTTGATCGACACGCTCTACGATCACCACACGCGGCTGGTGGTGAGCGCCGAGGCCCCACCGCCTGAGCTTTACACGGCCAAGCGCGGCAACGAGGTGTTCGAATTTGAGCGCACGGCCTCGCGCCTGATCGAGATGCAAAGCCGCGACTGGCTGGAGGACTGGGCGGAACGGCAGAAGATTAAGGTGGCCGATGTGCAGCAGGCTACAGCTTGAGCTGGCCTCCGGTAGGTCGCGATCCTTCGCGCCCCCCTCTGTCCTGCCGGACATCTCCCCCACGAGGGGGGAGATCAGACGTCACACGACCTTTCGCCAATCGCCAACGTTGCAGGAATGAGCGGAGCGCCGAAACAGCCAATCTCCCCCCATGTGGGGGAGATGTCCGGCAGGACAGAGGGGGGCGCTGTCCCGCCGACGCCTACAGCTCATAAACATACATCACGAAGTTCTCCGCCGGGCCATGCTGCTCCTTGCGCGATTCATAAAGCGCCCGCGCTGGAACATTGTCTGGCTCGGTGCCGACCCAGGCTTCGCCGCAACCTTGCTCGCGGCCGAGCGCGAACATGGCGTCGAGCATTTTTCGCGCAACGCCCTGACGCTGGAAGGCCGGCGAGACGCCGACTTCGTCGATGTAGAGTTCGGTCACCTTGTCGGGATGGCGGTGGATGACGGCGGCGCATTGGCCGACGACGATGCCATCGGCCAGCGCGACAATCATGAAATGACCCGGCGAGGCGAGATAGGCGGCAAGCCTGTCGGCGCGCACCGGCTCGTCGAACACGTCTTCGACAATGCGCTTCACAAGGGCGTCATCGCCGGCATATAGTCTTCTGATTTCCACGTTCATTGTGTAAAACCTCCCAAGTCGGTTTACAAACTTTGACGTTTACGTAAATCCCAATGTTTCTAACCGATTGAAATTATTCACTCGAAAATAATCGATTGAATATATTTCCCACCAAGGCTACTGGATGCGGCGAAATCTCGCGGATACCGCAGCATTCCGGCCTCTTCCTCGACGCCGTCAACCAGATCGCCAGAGATTTGGGCGTCGTCACAGACAAAGGGAAAATTTCCTCACATGGCACGCAACAAGATAGCGCTCATCGGCTCCGGCATGATCGGCGGCACGCTGGCTCACATGATCGGCCTCAAGGACCTCGGCGACGTGGTGCTGTTCGATATTGCCGAGGGCATTCCGCAAGGCAAGGGGCTCGATATCGCGCAGTCTTCGCCGGTCGACGGCTTCGATTCCAGGCTGACCGGCGTCAACGATTATGCCGGTATCGAGGGCGCCGACGTCTGCATCGTCACCGCCGGCGTGCCGCGCAAGCCGGGCATGAGCCGCGACGATCTGCTCGGCATCAACCTCAAGGTCATGGAACAGGTCGGCGCCGGCTTGAAGAAGTACGCGCCGAAGGCCTTCGTCATCTGCATTACCAACCCGCTCGACGCCATGGTCTGGGCGCTGCAGAAGTTTTCCGGCCTGCCCAAGACCCATGTCGTCGGCATGGCCGGCGTGCTCGACAGCGCGCGCTTCCGCTATTTCCTCGCCGAGGAGTTCAAGGTCTCGGTCGAGGACGTCACCGCCTTCGTGCTCGGCGGCCACGGCGATTCCATGGTGCCGATGATCCGCTATTCGACGGTGTCGGGCATTCCGCTGCCGGACCTCATCAAAATGGGCTGGACCTCGAAGGAAAAGCTCGACCAGATCGTGCAACGCACCCGTGACGGCGGCGCCGAGATCGTCGGCCTCTTGAAGACCGGCTCGGCCTTCTATGCCCCGGCCGCCTCGGCCATCTCGATGGCTGAATCCTACCTCAAGGACAAGAAGCGCGTGCTGCCCTGCGCGGCGCATCTCTCGGGCCAGTATGGCGTCAAGGGTACCTATGTCGGCGTTCCCGTGGTGATCGGCGCCGGCGGTGTCGAGCGCATCATCGAGATCGACCTCAACAAGGCCGAGCAGAAGATGTTCGACGCTTCGGTGGCGACGGTGCAGGGCCTGACCGAGGCCTGCGTCAAGATCGCCCCGCATCTCGCCTCGAAGTGATCCCCGGAGACCATCCAGATGAACATCCATGAATATCAAGGCAAGGCGCTGCTGAAGAGCTTTGGCGCGCCGGTGGCCGAAGGCGTGCCGGTGTTCAAGGCAAGCGAGGCGGAAGCCGCCGCCAAGGCGCTGCCCGGCCCGCTCTATGTGGTGAAGAGCCAGATCCATGCCGGCGGCCGCGGCAAGGGCAAGTTCAAGGAACTTGGCCCGGACGCCAAGGGTGGCGTGCGGCTGGCCAAGTCGGTGGCCGATGTCGTCGCCAACGCCAATGAGATGCTCGGCCACACGCTGGTCACCAAGCAGACCGGCCCGGCCGGCAAGCAGGTCAACCGCCTCTATATCGAGGACGGCGCCGACATCGAGCGCGAGCTTTATCTGTCGATCCTGGTCGACCGCTCGGTCGGCCGCATCGCCTTCGTCGTCTCGACCGAGGGCGGCATGGATATCGAGGGCGTCGCCCACGACACGCCGGAGAAGATCATCACCGTCGCCATCGATCCGGAAAAGGGCGTGACGCCAGCCGATGTAAAGGCGCTCAATACCGCGCTGAAACTTGACGGCGATGCCGCCAAGGACGCCGGCACGCTGTTCCCGATCCTCTACAAGGCCTTTGTCGAGAAGGACATGAGCCTGCTTGAGGTCAACCCGCTGATCGTGATGAAGAACGGCCGCCTGCGCGTGCTCGACGCCAAGGTGTCGTTCGACAACAATGCGCTGTTCCGCCACCCCGATCTGATGGAACTGCGCGACACCACCGAAGAGGACGAGAAGGAGATCGAGGCGTCGAAATACGACCTCGCCTATGTCGCGCTGGACGGCAATATCGGCTGCATGGTCAACGGCGCCGGCCTTGCCATGGCGACCATGGACATCATCAAGCTCTACGGCGCCGAACCCGCCAACTTCCTCGATGTCGGCGGCGGCGCGTCGAAGGAGAAGGTGACGGCGGCGTTCAAGATCATCACCAAGGACCCGGCCGTCAAAGGCATTTTGATCAACATCTTCGGCGGCATCATGAAGTGCGACATCATCGCCGAGGGCGTCATTGCCGCGGTCAAGGAAGTCGGCCTGCAAGTGCCGCTGGTGGTACGCCTCGAAGGCACCAATGCCGAGCTCGGCAAGAAGATCATCAACGACAGCGGCCTGAATGTGGTGTCGGCTGATGACCTTGATGACGCAGCCAAGAAGATCGTAGCGGCGGTGAAGGGCTGAGCGGATGCCTCCGCGCAAGATAAACCTCGTCGAGGCGGCGGATCAAAAGATCAAAAAGGTCTTTGATCCGCATATCGCCGGCGACGTTAATGACAGCCAGGCCAAGGTCGCCAAGTTCGGCGAAACCTTCGACTGGCACGCGCATGTGCATGAGGACGAGGCTTTCCTGGTGCTGCGTGGCAGGGTTGCCATCGACTTCCGCGACGGTCCGGTCGAGCTCGGCGAGGGCGATTTCATCGTCGTGCCGAAGGGCGTCGAACACCGGCCGCGTTCGCTGACGGCGGAGCCCGTCGTGCTGATGTTCGAGCCGGCAACAACGCTCAACACCGGCAACGCCAAGAGCGACCTCACCGTCACCGACTTGAAGCGGCTCTGACCATGAACACAGCCGCCTTCTCCTCGCTCTCGGCCGATCACCAGCGCCTGCAGGCGCTGGTCGGCGCATGGAGCGGCGAGGAAGAGGTGGCGGAAACACAATGGGCCGATGGCGGCACAGCGACGTCGGACGTGCTGGCAGAGGCACAATTCGGCGGGCTGTTCGTGGTGCAGCGCTATCGCCAGCGCCGTGACGGCACGATCTCGTTCGGCTCGCACAGCGTCTTCGGTTTTGACCAGCCAAACCGCGTCGTCACCATGCATCAGTTCGATTCGATGGGCTTTGTTCCGGCCTCGCCGGCCACAGGCACATGGAACGGCGCTGAGCTCACTCTCGAGCGGTCATCGCCGCGCGGTGCAGCGCGCGTGACGTATAGTTTCGACACTGCCGATGCCTACCGGATGCGACTGCATTTCAAACCTGCCGGCAGCAGCTGGCAAGACATGGTGAGCGGCGTCTACCGGCGCGTCTCGCCTTCCTCGATCAACGGTTTTTAGAAAAGGGCTCCGATGTCCATTCTCATCGACAAGAACACCAAGGTGCTGGTGCAGGGCCTGACCGGCAAGACCGGCACGTTCCACACCGAACAGGCGCTGGCCTATCACGGCACCAAGATGGTGGGCGGCATCCATCCCAAGAAGGGTGGCGAGACCTGGACCGGCGCCAAGGGCGAGACGCTCCCTATCTTCGCTTCCGTCGCCGAAGGCAAGGAAAAGACCGGCGCCAACGCCTCGGTCGTCTATGTGCCGCCGGCGGGTGCCGCCGAAGCGATCCTGGAAGCGATCGAGGCCGAGATCCCGCTGATCGTCTGCATCACCGAAGGCATTCCGGTGATGGACATGGTCAGGGTCAAGGCTCGGCTCGACCGCTCGACCTCGCGGCTGATCGGGCCGAACTGCCCGGGCGTGCTTACCCCCGACGAATGCAAGATCGGCATCATGCCTGGAAACATCTTCCGCAAGGGCTCGGTCGGCGTTGTTTCGCGCTCGGGAACGCTTACCTATGAGGCGGTGTTCCAGACCACCAATGTCGGCCTCGGCCAGACCACCGCCGTCGGCATCGGCGGCGACCCCGTCAAAGGCACAGAGTTCATCGACGTGCTCGAAATGTTCCTTGCCGACGACGAGACCAAGTCGATCATCATGATCGGCGAGATCGGCGGTTCGGCCGAGGAAGACGCCGCGCAATTCCTCAAGGACGAGGCCAAGCGCGGCCGCAAGAAACCGATGGCGGGCTTCATTGCCGGGCGCACCGCGCCGGCCGGCCGCACGATGGGCCATGCGGGCGCGGTCATCTCCGGCGGCAAGGGCGGCGCGGAAGACAAGATCGCGGCGATGGAATCGGCCGGCATCAAGGTATCGCCGTCACCGGCACGGCTGGGCACGACGCTGGTCGAGGCGATCAAGGCTAAGTGAGTAGCGAGTAGTGAATAGCGAATAGCGAAAAGAGAGTAACGGCGCGACTTGGGAAAAATCCCTACTCGCTATTCGCTACTCACTATTCGCTTTTGAAAGGAGACGGAGCCAGGCTCCGCAGACAAAAATGGCAAGACAAGATCAGGCCAACGACCAGTTTTCGCTCACCTCTTTCCTCTATGGCGGCAATGCCGACTACATCGACGCGTTGTATGCCTCCTATGAGGACGATCCGGAGTCGGTAAACCCCGAGTGGCAAGACTTCTTCGCGGCGCTGAAGGACGATGCCGGCGATGTGCGCAAGAACGCCAAGGGCGCCTCCTGGGCAAGGCCCTCCTGGCCGCTGCAGGCCAATGGCGAACTGGTGTCGGCGCTCGACGGCAATTGGGGCCTGGTCGAGAGGACGGTCGAAAAGAAGGTCAAGGACAAGGCGGTCACCAACGGCGTCGTGCTGTCGGATGCCGATGTGCATCAGGCAACGCGCGATTCCGTGCGCGCCATCATGATGATCCGCGCCTACCGCATGCGCGGCCATCTGCACGCCAATCTCGATCCACTCGGCATTGCCAAGCCGCTCGAGGACTATAACGAGCTGTCGCCGGAGAATTACGGTTTTACATCAGCCGACTACGACCGGCCGATCTTCCTCGACAATGTGCTTGGGCTCGAATTCGGCACGATCCGGCAGATGCTGGAGATTCTCACCCGCACCTATTGCTCGACGCTCGGCGTCGAGTTCATGCACATCTCCGATCCCGAGGAGAAGGCCTGGATCCAGGCTCGCATCGAAGGCACCGACAAGGAGATTTCCTTCACCGCCACCGGCAAGAAGGCGATCCTGCAGAAGCTGGTCGAGGCCGAAGGCTTCGAGCAGTTCATCGACGTCAAGTACAAGGGCACCAAGCGCTTCGGCCTCGATGGCAGCGAAGGGCTGATCCCGGCGCTGGAGCAGATCATCAAGCGCGGCGGTCAGCTCGGCATGAAGGAGATCGTGCTCGGCATGGCGCATCGCGGCCGGCTCAACGTGCTGTCGCAGGTGATGGCCAAGCCGCACCGCGCCATCTTCCACGAGTTCAAGGGCGGCTCGGCCGCCCCCGACGAGGTCGAAGGGTCGGGCGACGTCAAGTACCATCTCGGCGCTTCGTCGGACCGCGAATTCGACGGCAACAAGGTGCATCTGTCGCTGACCGCCAATCCCTCGCATCTGGAAATCGTCGATCCGGTGGTGATGGGCAAGGCGCGCGCCAAGCAGGATTATCTGTTCGGCCGCAGCCGCGAGGAGATCGTGCCGCTGGAAGAGCGGGCCAAGGTGCTGCCGCTGCTCTTGCATGGCGACGCTGCCTTCGCCGGCCAGGGCGTGATTGCCGAAATCCTCGGCCTGTCGGGCCTGCGCGGCCACCGCGTCGCCGGCACGCTGCATTTCATCATCAACAACCAGATCGGCTTCACCACCAATCCGCGCTTCTCGCGCTCGTCGCCCTATCCGTCCGACGTCGCCAAGATGATCGAAGCGCCGATCTTCCACGTCAATGGCGACGACCCGGAAGCCGTCGTGCATGCCACCAAGGTGGCGATCGAATTCCGCATGAAGTTCCACAAGCCGGTGGTGGTGGACATGTTCTGCTATCGCCGCTTCGGCCACAATGAGGGCGACGAGCCGGCGTTCACGCAGCCGATCATGTACGCCAACATCCGCAATCATAAGACGACGGTGCAGATCTATGCCGACCGGCTGATCGCCGAGGGCCACATCACCCAGGCCGAGCTCGACAAGATGAAGGCCGACTGGCGCGCGCATCTGGAATCGGAATGGGAAGTCGGCCAGCACTACAAACCCAACAAGGCCGACTGGCTGGACGGCGCCTGGTCTGGCCTGCGCACCGCCGACAACCAGGACGAACAGCGCCGCGGCAAGACCGCCGTGCCGGTCAAGGTGCTGAAGGACATCGGCAAGAAGCTGACCGAGGTGCCGAAGGGGTTCGAGGCGCACAAGACCATCATCCGCTTCCTCGAAAACCGCCGCCAGGCGATCGACTCCGGCGAAGGCATCGACTGGTCGACGGCCGAGGCCCTGGCCTTCGGCGCCATCCTGCTCGACGGCAATCCGATCCGGCTCTCCGGTCAGGATTCCGAACGCGGCACCTTCTCGCAGCGCCATTCGGTGCTCTACGACCAGCGCGACGAGACCCGCTACATCCCGCTCAACAATCTGTCGGCGGCGCAGGCTGGCTACGAAGTCATCAACTCGATGTTGTCGGAAGAGGCGGTGCTCGGCTTCGAATATGGCTACAGCCTGGCCGAGCCGAAGGCGCTGACGCTATGGGAAGCGCAGTTCGGCGACTTCGCCAATGGCGCCCAGGTGGTGTTCGACCAGTTCATCTCCAGCGGCGAGCGCAAGTGGCTGCGCATGTCGGGCCTGGTCTGCCTGTTGCCGCATGGCTATGAGGGCCAGGGTCCGGAACATTCGTCCGCCCGGCTCGAGCGCTTCCTGCAGCTCTGCGCCGAAGACAATATGCAAGTCGCCAACTGCACGACGCCGGCAAACTACTTCCACATCCTGCGCCGGCAGCTGAAGCGCGACTTCCGCAAGCCGCTGATCCTGATGACGCCGAAGTCGCTGCTTCGCCACAAGCGGGCCGTGTCGACGCTGCCGGAGATTTCGGGCGAAAGCTCGTTCCACCGGCTGCTTTGGGACGATGCCCAGCTGTTGCAGAACCAGGCGATCAAGCTGGTCAAGGATTCCAAGATCCGCCGCGTCGTGCTGTGCTCAGGCAAGGTCTACTACGACCTCTATGAGGAGCGCGAGAAGCGCGGCATCAACGACATCTATCTGCTGCGCGTCGAACAGCTCTATCCGTTCCCGGCAAAGGCGCTGATCACCGAGCTGTCGCGTTTCCGTAACGCCGAGATGGTGTGGTGCCAGGAAGAGCCGAAGAACATGGGCGCTTGGTCGTTCATCGATCCGTATCTGGAATGGGTGCTGGCGCATATCGACGCCAAGCATCAGCGGGTGCGCTACACCGGACGTCCGGCGGCGGCATCGCCGGCGACCGGATTGATGTCGAAGCATTTGGCGCAGCTCGCCGCCCTGCTCGAAGACGCGCTCGGCGAGTAAAGCAGAATTGGGCGAATAACAGAACTCGGCCCATAGAACAGACAGAGAAGAAACGGACAGGCACAATGGCTACCGAAATCCGCGTTCCAACTCTCGGCGAATCCGTCACCGAGGCGACCATCGGCAAGTGGTTCAAGAAGGTCGGCGATGCCATTGCCGTCGACGAGCCGCTGGTCGAGCTCGAAACCGACAAGGTGACGGTGGAAGTACCTGCCGCCGCCGCCGGCACACTGGGCGAGATCGCCGCCAAGGAAGGTGAGACTGTCGGCGTCGGCGCTTTGCTGGGGATGATTTCGGCAGGTGGCGCGGCCGCTGCTCCCGCGAGCAAGCAGGAGACCAAGACGGTGTCGCAGGCTTCGAGCCCGGACGCGGCGCATACCACCAAGCAGGCCGCTGCCGAGACGGCCAAGATCGCCGGCGATGCAGGCGCGGTCGAGCCCCGCTCTATGCCGCCGGCGCCGGCTGCCGCAAAGCTGATCGCCGAGCACAATCTGTCGGTCGATCAGGTGTCCGGCTCGGGCAAGCGTGGCCAGGTGCTGAAGGGCGATGTGCTCGACGCCATTTCCAAGGGCGCGCCGTCGCTGCCGGCCGAGATGCCGAAGGCCGCACCGGCGCCGGTCGCCGTGCGGGCGCCGTCCTCCGGCGACGATGCGTCGCGCGAAGAGCGCGTGCGCATGACCAAGCTGCGCCAGACCATTGCGCGCCGGCTGAAGGAAGCGCAGTCGACCGCCGCCATGCTGACCACCTTCAACGAGGTCGACATGTCAGCGGTGATGGCGCTGCGGACCAAGTACAAGGATATCTTCGAGAAGAAGCACGGCGTGAAGCTCGGCTTCATGGGCTTCTTCACCAAGGCCGTCACCCACGCCTTGAAGGAGATTCCCTCGGTCAATGCCGAGATCGACGGCACCGACATCATCTTCAAGAACTATGCCCATATCGGCGTCGCAGTCGGCACCGAAAAGGGCCTCGTCGTGCCGGTGGTGCGCGACGCCGACCAGATGTCGATCGCCGAGATCGAGAAGGATATCGGCCGGCTGGGCATCGCCGCGCGCGACGGCAAGCTTTCGGTTGCGGACATGCAGGGCGGCACGTTTACGATTTCCAATGGCGGTGTTTACGGCTCGCTGATGTCGACGCCGATCCTCAACGCGCCGCAGTCGGGCATTCTGGGCATGCACAAGATCCAGGACCGGCCTGTCGTGGTCGGCGGCCAGATCGTCATCCGGCCGATGATGTACCTGGCGCTGAGCTACGATCACCGCATCGTCGACGGCAAGGAAGCGGTGACCTTCCTGGTCCGCGTCAAGGACAGCCTGGAAGATCCGGAACGGTTGGTGCTGGATCTCTAGTCGGAGTTGATCCGCAATGGGCGGCTGGGTGGAGCAGTTAGGGTTCAGGCTAGGCCGTGCGTTGCGGATGTTGCGACGTGAGCCGTGGACCTCCATGTCCACGTCCACGCTGGCGGTGTCAGCCGAATGGGATCCGGCGGAAGCGAGCAGCAATCTTGGTGTCTTCGACCTGAGTGAGGCGCAACTGGCCGAGCGGGAGATAACCGTCACCCCGATTGGCGAGCTTGAGTTGCCGACGGGAGAAATCATCGCCTGCGATCCTCTGACCAGCGATGTCGAAACGCCAGCACTGAGCCGCAGGGTCAAGCCGGGGCGCTACCCGGTTTCACTCTTAGAGGCACAAGGCCGCGTGTCATTGGCGGTTCTGCGTTTCGGCCCCGGTAAGCCGGCTCGCTGGGAATTGGCCACCATAGCGGGTGAGGATGTAGCGGCACTGGAGGGCGACGAGGTGTACGGGTATTCCGTTGACGCCGGCCTCGGCTCGTTCATGGACAAGACGGCCATGGTGCTGATGTCGGAGCAGCAGGACAAGCTCGACGCCAACCAGAACTACTATGACGACGTGGTGGCTGCTGAATTCGCGCCCAACCAGGACAGGTTCGTGATGCATCGCCCGGTCGCCGGCAACCCGCTCAACATCGCCATGTTCTCAAGCGGTTGGGGTGACGGATCCTATCCATCTTTCTGGGGACTGGATGCGGCTGGTGAACCGGTGTTGCTCATGACTGACTTCGACGTGCTTGAAAACGCCGATGGACGCGAGAGCGAGTAGACGCCCAGATGCAAGGCGTCAGGTCACCCGCCATCGCATGCTTAGCCGGGTTGCTGGCTGGTTTCCTCATGGCCTCCGCCGCCCACGCCGCCTGCCCGCTTGCGCTCGCCGTCTATGGCGATGCCGAGAGCGATGCCGGCATAGATTTCCGGCCGACGACGGATGCGATCACCGTCACCAACTCCTTCAAGATGGTGCTCGACAAGGGCGTCGTGCTCGACGGCATCGTCATGTGGACATCCGGTGTTTCCCGGCCGCACGGATCGCTGATGTACAAATGCCCGACCTGCGACGTCACCGGTGACGAGCTTGCCGCCTGCACGGTCTGGCAAGGCGTCGTCTACAGCGCCGATGACAAAGGCAACATCGCGCTGTTGGCGGCGGAAGGTACCGACGCGCCGCAGAGTCTGATCTTCCCCGATCTTGGCCCGTCGCTGCAGATGTCGTCGGCCTTCGGCGCCAATGGATTTTCGAAACTGCCCTGGGATGTGTTTATTTTGAAAGGCTGTCAGGAATGAGCGTGGTGCAAAAGGTGCTTCTGGTCACCGGCGGCAGCCGCGGTATCGGCGCCGCCGTTTGCCGTCTCGCGGCGAAAGCCGGCTACCGTATCGCGGTCAACTACGTCTCCAACCGGAATGCGGCCGACGCACTGGTTGCCGAAATCGAGGCTGCAGGCGTCGAGGCATTCACCGTCAAAGGCGATGTCGGCGTCGAGGCTGATGTGCTCGGAATGTTCGAAGCCGTCGACCGCCGCTTCGGCAGGCTCGATGGCCTCGTCAACAATGCCGGCATCGTCGACGTCAAGGCGCGCGTCGACGAGATGAGCGCAGCGCGGCTGGAGCGCATGATGCGTATCAATGTCATCGGCTCCATCCTCTGCGCACGCGAGGCCGTGCGACGCATGTCGACGCTTCGCGGCGGCACGGGTGGCGCCATCGTCAACATCTCGTCGGCCGCAGCAGTGCTGGGCGCGCCGGGCTTCTATGTCGACTACGCCGCTTCCAAGGGTGCGATCGATACCTTCACCGTCGGACTTGCCCGCGAAGTGGTCGAAGAAGGCGTGCGGGTCAATGCGGTGCGCCCGGGCATCATCGACACCGAAATCCATGCGTCCGGCGGGCTGCCGGACCGGGTGGAGCAGATCAAGGAAATGCTGCCGATGAAAAGGGCGGGCACGGCGGATGAAGTCGCGCATGCCGTTCTCTATCTTTTGTCGGATGAAGCGTCCTATACGACGGGCGCGATCCTGAATGTTAGCGGCGGCCGTTGAGGGCCAGGCAAAAAGGACACCATCATGGCTTATGACGTCGTTATCATCGGATCGGGACCGGGCGGCTATGTCTGCGCCATCAAGGCGGCGCAGCTCGGGCTGAAGGTCGCGGTGGTTGAGAAGAACGCCACCTTCGGCGGCACCTGCCTCAACATCGGCTGCATCCCGTCGAAAGCGCTGCTCTATGCCTCCGAGATGTTTGCCGAGGCCGGCCATTCCTTCGATACGCTGGGCGTCGAGATACCGGCGCCGAAACTCAATCTGAAGAAGATGATGGCGCACAAGGACGCGACCGTTTCGGCCAACGTCAACGGCGTCGCCTTCCTGTTCAAGAAGAACAAGATCGATAGTTTTCGCGGCACCGGCAAGGTGGTCGCCGCCGGCAAGGTGTCGGTGACGGCTGAGGACGGCAAGGTCGAGGAGATCGAGACCAGGAACATCGTCATTGCCACCGGTTCTGATGTCGCCGGCATTCCAGGCGTCAAGGTCGACATCGACGAGAAGGTCATCGTGTCGTCGACCGGCGCGCTGTCGCTGGAGAAGGTGCCTGGCCACCTGGTGGTGGTCGGCGGCGGTGTCATCGGGCTGGAGCTCGGCTCGGTCTGGGCGCGGCTCGGCGCCAAGGTCACCGTGGTCGAATTCCTCGACACCATCCTGGGCGGCATGGATGGCGAGGTTTCCAAGCAGTTCCAGCGGCTGCTTTCAAAACAGGGTTTCGAGTTCAAGCTCGGCGCCAAGGTGACAGGGGTGGCCAAGGCCAAGAAGGGCGCCACCGTCACCTTCGAGCCGGTCAAGGGTGGCGCGGCCGAGACCATCGAGGCCGACGCGGTGCTGATCTCGACGGGACGCCGCGCCTATTCCGACAGTCTCGGGTTGAAAGAGGCCGGCGTCGAGGTCGACGAGCGCGGCCGGGTCAAGACCGACGGTCATCTCAGGACAAATGTCGCGGGCATCTATGCCATCGGCGACGTCATCGCCGGGCCGATGCTGGCGCACAAGGCCGAGGATGAAGGCGTGGCGGTGGCCGAGACCATTGCCGGCCAGGCCGGCCATGTGAACTACGACGTCATCCCCAGCGTCGTCTACACCAGCCCGGAAATCGCTTCGGTCGGCAAGACCGAGGAAGAGCTGAAGAAAGCCGGCATCGACTACAAGGTGGGAAGATTCCCGTTCACCGCCAACGGCCGCGCGCGCGCCATGCTGCACACGGACGGCTTTGTGAAGATCCTCGCCGACAAAGCCAGCGACCGCGTGCTCGGCGTCCACATTGTCGGCTTCGGCGCCGGCGAGATGATCCATGAGGCAGCGGTGCTAATGGAGTTCGGCGGCTCGTCCGAAGACCTCGCCCGCACCTGCCACGCGCATCCGACCATGTCGGAAGCGGTCAAGGAAGCAGCGCTGGCCACGTTCTTCAAGCCGATCCATATTTGATCTTCGGCAAGGAAGTTTGCGACACGTCGGCGGGACAGCACCCCCCTCTGTCCTGCCGGACATCTCCCCCTCAAGGGGGGAGATTGGACGTCACCTGACGTTTCGCCAACCTTCAGGGATTTCTGCGTTCCGATTGGGCGCTGTTCGCGAAACAGCCGATCTCCCCCCTTGAGGGAGAGATGTCCGGCAGGACAGAGGGGGGCGGTGAAGGATCGCTACGCTCGCCAGCAACAGGCCGCCAAAACAAAMACGGCCCGCTTTGCAGCGGGCCGTTCGTCGTTGAAATCAGGTGCCTGATCAGTTGGCCGGTGCGGGCGCCGGGGCCGGAGCAGGCGCGGGAGCCGGGGCTGGTGCCGGAGCAGGCTCAGGCGCAGGAGCCGGTGCGGGCGCAGGGGCTGGTGCGGGAGCCGGTTCGGCGGGCTTCATCGGCTCAGCCGGTGCAGGCGCAGGTGCCGGTGTGCTGGCTGCCGGCGGTTCGGCGGGTGCAGGATGCTCGCCGCTTCTTCCAAAAACATAGTACGCGACAATCGCAAGGATGACGACGACCAGCGCAATCAGCCAGCCGCTGCCACCGCCCGATTTGGGCGCTGAGCCTGGGTCGTTAGGGTTCGCCATAAAAGTGTCCTCCATGGATGAAAAGCATCAAACAACACCCATCAACGCGCAACCGTTGAACGGGTTTCATACTAGGCCTGGAAATTGCCGAACGCAGGAAAATTCTGATTCGCAACCGCTCGGTGGCCTGTATTTCCCCCGCAAAATCAATCGCGAGTGAGCGAAAATGAGCTTACCTGTCCTTTTTCGCCAAATATAGGGTCAACCGGTCTTCGGAACCGCGAATCAGCTGCGGACCCAGACACAACCGAGCCTTGCGTGATTCGGCAGGCAAGGGGCCGCGTCAGTCGACGACGGTGACAATGTAGCCGGCTTTGCGAAAACCCTCGATCAGGCCTTCGGGGCCGGGAAGATGCAGGGCGCCGACCGCCATGAAGGCGTTGCCCTTGGCGAGGATCGGCTGGGCATGGTCGACCATCACCTTGTTGCGATCGGTGATCATGGCCTGATCGAAGGCGGCGTACCCCGCGGCGTCGTCTTCCTCGCCCGGAGACATTGAACGCAGGAGCGGCCAGAATGTGCCGGTGTCGCCGCGCTGGTAGAGCACGATCATGGTCTCGTTGATGTCGTTTATCTTGTCGCCGAGCTTCAGGGTTTCAACCAGCCCCTTGATGTGAAAGGCGATCGGCAGCGAAGCCATGGCGCGCAGCTGGCTGGCGGCGGTCTCCAGCCCTTCCACCGGCTTGCCCAAAGCCTTGGCGTCCTCAGCCAGCTTAACGTCGAGGACCGGAGCGCCGCCTGCCTGGCGGGCGACCTCGCACACCGGCAGCGCGACCATGGCCGACAGCAGCCACGGCTTCATCTTGGAAACGCTCGCCGGCGGAATGCCGCGCGCATCAAGCCCCTTGTTCACCACCGCCGCATCCTCCGGCGACAGCAGCGACGACAGCGTTGTGCTGTCGGTGAACATCATCAGCTCGGGCTCCTTGAGCATGGCCTCCATCATCTTCTGCTTGTCGAGCACGTCGGTGGTTTCGATGATGATGGTGCCGGCAGCGTCATAGGCTTGCTTGGCGGCCGGCGGCAGGGCGGTCACGCGCGGGTCGGTCATGTGCATGGTGCCGAACAGGAAGGATGGCTTTTCGCCGGCCTTTTCCAGCTTCCACAACAGGCCCTTGCCGTTCAGCGTCGCGGCCGCTTCGGTCTCGATCCTGGCATAGACGGCGGGGTCGTCCTTCTGCAGAGCCGACAGCAAATCGGAGCCGGCACAGACCGGCGCTTCGGCATGCGCCTTGCCTATGGCGAGCAGCAGCACGATGAGGAAAGACAGGAAAAACAGCGCGTTGAGCGCGACTAGCAGCTTCAGCGACACAAGGGCCGCGCGGTCGGCGATGGCGATGACGCGTTTCATGATCGCTTTCTAGGACCGAAAAGCGGCAAAACGGTTAATCGGCGCCGCAAATTTGAAGGGTTCACGCCCTTGGATGGGCGGACTCATAGATTTCGAGCAGCCTTGCCGTGTCGACGCCGGTGTAGACCTGCGTCGTCGACAGGCTGGCATGGCCGAGCAGTTCCTGAATGGTGCGCAGGTCACCGCCGCGTCCGAGCAGATGGGTGGCGAAGGAGTGGCGCAGCGCATGCGGGGTGGCGGTGTCGGGGAGATTCAGCGCCGAGCGCAGTTTGGCCATGTCGCGCTGGACGATGGCGGGGTTAAGGGGGCCGCCACGAGCGCCGCGAAACAGCAGGCCCTTGGGATCGAGATGGTAGGGGCACAGCTTTCGGTACTCGGCGATGGCCCTCAGCGCCACCGGCAGCACCGGCACCAGCCGCGTCTTGCCGCCCTTGCCGGTGACGCGCAGCACGGTGTCGGCCTCCGAGGCCAGATCGGCGGCGCTGAGGCCAAGCGCCTCGGAGATACGCAGACCGGAGCCATAGAGCAGTGTCAGCACGGCGGCGTTGCGGGCGGCGATCCAGGGTTCCTCCGCCAACTGGCCTTCCACCGATACAACGTGTTTTGCGTCGCTGGCGGTCAGCGGCTTGGGCAGCGATTTCGGCTGGCGTGGGGCGCGCAGCGCTGCTGCACCCGCGGCGTTGGCGAGGCCGCGCCGTTCGAGGAAGCGCAGCAGCGAGCGAATGCCCGCCAACCCACGACCAAGTGTGCGGGCGCCGGCGCCGGCATTGCGCCGAGCGGCGAGAAAACCGCGCAGATCGGCCGGGCGCAGGGTGGCAATATCGGCGATGCCGGGAGAGCCGCCGCAATGGCCGGTCAGGAAATGAAGAAATTGGCGCGTGTCGCGCTCATAGGCTTCGACCGTCGCCAGAGACAGCCGGCGTTCGCGCGCCAGCATCTTCAGCCAGCTCTCGCGGGCTGCCTGGAGGTCGGGTTTTGCCGGGATGAGAAATTCCTGCATGCGGCCATTGTCAGACAGCCGGGTTAGGAAGCGGTGAAGAACCTGTCATTGAAATGGCCACGGGCGATCATTGAAATGACGCCGGGAGGGCGTTAGAGCAGGGCAAAGGACATCAGCCATGAGCAAGCCCCAAAACCCCGTCCAGATGGCCGTGATCGGCGCCGCCCACGGCATCAAGGGCGAATTGCGGGTGAAGACCTTCACCGGCGAGCCGCTGGCGCTGGCTGATTATGGGCCGCTCTACGCCAAGGACGGCCGCGCCTTCCAGATCATCGATATAAGGCCCGCCAACACAGTCGTCGTGGTACGCTTCAAAGGGGTGAGCGACCGCAATGCCGCCGAGGCGCTGGCTGGCACGGAACTGTTCGTCGACCGCTCGATGCTACCGGACGATGGCGAGGAGGACGAGTTCTACCATGCCGACCTCGTCGGGCTCGAGGTTCGCGACGATAAGGACGCCGTCATCGGCAAGGTCGTCGCCGTACATAATTTCGGCGGCGGCGACATTCTCGACGTCACGCTTGGCGGGCGCAAAGGCGTGCTGATCCCGTTCACCCAGGCCGCCGTGCCGCAGGTGGCGGTTGCCGAGGGTTTTGTCCGCGTCGATCCGGCGGCCGCCGGTCTGATCGAGGACGAGGATGGCGAGGCGCCGCGCGAAGAGAACTTCGACGCAAAGGGCCGGCCGCGCGGGCCGCGCGACGCCGGGGGTAACCGGTGACATTCAAGGCCTCGGTGCTGACGCTCTATCCCGAGATGTTTCCGGGCGGGCTCGGCGTGTCGCTGGCCGGGCGGGCGCTCGAGGCGGGCACATGGTCGCTGGAGGCGGTCCAGATCCGCAACTTCGCCGAGGATCGCCACCACACGGTCGACGACACGCCGGCCGGCGGCGGCGCCGGCATGGTGATGCGCGCCGATGTGCTGGCCAAGGCGATCGACCATACCTCGCCGGCAGGCGATCCGCGGCCAAAACTGCTGATGAGCCCGCGCGGAAAGCCGCTGACGCAGGCGCGTGTGCGCGAACTGGCTGCCGGGCCGGGCGCGGTCATCGTCTGCGGCCGCTTCGAAGGCGTCGACCAGCGGCTGATCGAAGCGCGTGGACTGGAAGAAGTCTCCATCGGCGATTTCATTCTCTCTGGCGGCGAGCCGGCAGCCCTTGTGCTGCTCGACGCCGTGGTGCGGCTGTTGCCCGGCGTCATGGGCAATGCGGTGTCGGGCGAGGAAGAAAGCTTTGAGCACGGCCTGCTCGAGCATCCGCATTACACGCGGCCGCAGGAGTTCGAGGGCAGGCCGATCCCCGACGTGCTGGTGTCCGGCAACCACAAGAAGATCGCCGCCTGGCGCCGTGCGGAGTCCGAGAAGCTGACCAGGGAGAGGCGGCCGGATTTGCTCGCCGCTCAGCCCTTGGTGAAATAATAAAACGCCAGAAACAGGCCGACAGCGACGACGAAGCCGCGTACCGCGTTTTGCGGCACGCGTTTGGCGATCCATACACCGGCATAGCCGCCGAGTGCGCCGCCGGGAATCATGACGATCGCCTGCGGCCAGGCGACGACGCCGCCGGAGACGAAGACGACGATCGCCACCGCCGCGATGACCACGGCCAGCATGTTCTTCAGCGCATTCAGCCGGTGGTAGTCGCCGGCCTGGGTCAGGCCGAGCGTCGCCAGCATCATCACGCCCATGCCGGCGCCGAAGAAGCCGCCATAGACGGCGGTGAGAAACTGCGCCAGCGACCCGGCGAGCGAGCCGACCGCGGCCTCGTGTCCCGGCTTGGGCGCCGGCTTCAGCCACGGTCCGGCGGCGAAGAGTGCTGTCGCGGCGAGCAGCAGCCACGGCACCATGACGCGGAAGGATGGGTTGGACAGCGCCAGAAGGATGAAGGCGCCGGCCAAAGCGCCGGCCGCCGAGATCAGGCAGAGCAGCAGCGCGCCGCGCCAGAAATGCTTGATGTCGGTCCAGTAGGCGAGCGTCGAGGTGATGTAGCCCGGGAACTGCGTCACCGATGAGGTGGCGTTGGCGACGATCGGTGGCACGCCGACCAGCGACATGGCGCCAAAGGTAATGAAGGTGCCGCCGCCGGCGACCGCATTGCATGCGCCGGACAGAAAGCCTGCCGCAAACAGCAGGACCGCGTCGAGAACGGACATGTCGAAAATCGTCATGAGAATGGCGCCGGACAACAATGCTTCATCCGGCTTAGGAAGCTTGCGGGGCCGGCGCAACCCCGTACTGGACGATTGCGTGGTAGCATCCGACCAAAAAAGACAGGGCCAAGGCGTGACAAGTGAGTGAAATAGCTGTATGTGCCCGCCCGTACTGGCGAGAAAAATCTCCCAGACCCGTCAACAATGACGGTGTAGTCGCCCCTGCCCAATGTCCTGAAGACAAGATGTCTCGGGGGACAAAGGGCATAGCCGAGCGGTCAATGGAACTGCAAGGCGAGTGTCGGACGCTCTGACTGTCGGAAGAACAAGAAGTGGATACTCAAGATGGATATCATCCGTCAGCTCGAGGCCGAACAGGCCGCCAAGATCGAAGCCAAGCGCAAGCTTCCCGAGTTTCAGCCCGGCGACACCGTGCGCGTCCAGGTCCGCGTGACCGAAGGCACCCGCACCCGCGTCCAGGCCTATGAGGGCGTCGTCATCGCCCGCTCCGGCGCCGGCTTCCAGGAAAATTTCACCGTCCGCAAGATCTCCTATGGCGAAGGCGTCGAACGCGTTTTCCCGGTCTTCTCGCCGATGGTCGAAGGCGTCGAGATCGTTCGCCGCGGCAAGGTGCGCCGCGCCAAGCTCTATTATTTGCGCGATCGTCGCGGCAAGTCGGCCCGTATTTCGGAAAACACCGGCGTGCGCGCCCGCAAGCTGAACGATGAGGAGCGCGACGCGCTGAACGCCGAGAAGGCCCGCATCGAGGCCGAGAAGGTCGCCGCCGCCCAGGCGCTGGCAGCCGAGACGGCCGCCAAGGAAGCCGCCGAAAAGAAGGCCGCCGACGAAGCTGAGGCAGCAGCCAAGGCCGCCGCGGAAGCGACTCCGGCCGAGTAAGATCTCGACCAAGGATTTTGAAAAGGCGGCTTCGGTCGCCTTTTTCGTTTCACCAGACTGTGAACGATTGCCGGCCGAGAAATTCGGCAGCGGCTGTTGACTGCATGTTATCTTGTGTACTAAATAATCGTGCACAAATAAATTGGAGAACTGACATGGCACTCTACACCACACAGGCTCGCGTCACCGGCGGCCGCGCCGGCCATGGCGAGACCAGCGACGGCCTGCTGAAGGTCGACCTCGCTCTGCCGAAGGAACTCGGCGGGCAGGGTGGCGCCACCAATCCCGAGCAGCTTTTCGCGGTCGGCTATGCCGCCTGCTTCGAAAGCGCCATCCGCTTCGTTGCGCGCAAGCAGAAGCTGCCGCTGACCGATGCGTCGGTGACCTCCACCGTCAGCCTGCTTCCCAATGGCGAGGGTTTCAAACTCGGCGTCGCGCTCGCCGCGGAGACGAAAGGCCTTGATCAGGCGGCGGCGGAAGCGCTTGTATCGGCGGCGCATCAGATTTGCCCGTATTCCAATGCGATCAAGGGCAATATCGAGGTTGAGCTTTCGACAGTGGCGCTTCCGGCAAAGGCAGCATGACGACCAAGACCCAAACGAGAGCCACAGAAGTCCCGGCGGACACCGCCGGGACGATTGCCGTTCCGCGCCTAGACCAGCAGCTCTGCTTCGCGCTCTATTCGGCGAGCGGGCTGATGACAAAACTCTACCGGCCGCTGCTCGACCCGCTCGGCCTCACCTATCCGCAATATCTGGCGATGCTGGCGCTGTGGCAGCATGCGCCGAGCACTGTCGGCGAACTCGGCGAAGCGCTGGGGCTGGATTCGGCGACGCTGACGCCGCTGCTCAAGCGGCTCGAAGCAGGCGGTCTGGTCACCCGGCGGCGGGATCCGGCCGACGAGCGCCGCGTAATGGTCGAACCGACGGCACAAGGCCAGGCGCTGCGCGCGCGCATCAAGGATGTGTCCGCAGGCCTTGCCTGCGCCATGCCGCTCGAGGTCGAGGAGCTGAAATCGCTGCACCGGACCTTGACCGGGTTTGTCGCCAAGTTGCGTGACGCAACGTCAACATCCTGACCCGTCGTTTGACGGTTTCCCTTCTGTCCGGGAGCGGCCTAGTTTGCCGTCGCGGGATCACGGAATAAATGCCGACCGCGAGGCGTTCTAAAACCGCGCCGGTTGAAGGCATTGGAATCCGCTTTCACCGGGCGCTGAGCACCGGACCAGCTTGCAAGCCGCCTACGGACGGCTAAAGTCGCGCCTGGATTTTCATGTGAGCCCGGCTGCAAGCGGGCTTCTCATCCTGGAGTGTATCATGACCAAATCGAAACTGCTGCTGGCCGCCCTCGCGGCCTGTTTGCTCGCGCCCGTCGCTGCATGGGCGGCTGATGCGCTGCCCGATCTCGGCGGCAAGAAGGTGGTGGTGGTGACGGAAAACGCCTATCCGCCGCTGCAGTTCATCGACGCCAAGACCGGCAAGCAGATCGGCTGGGAATATGACGCGATGGACGAGATCGCCAAGCGGCTGAACTTCAAGGTCGAGTACCAGAACACCTCCTGGGATGCGATGATCCAGGCGGTTTCCGACAACCAGTACAACATCGGCATGACCGGCATCACCATCAAGGACGACCGCAAGGAGAAGGTCGATTTCTCCGACCCCTATATGCGTTCGGAACAATTCATGCTGGTGCGCGGCGACGAGAACCGCTTCACCGACGCTAAGACCTTTGGCGCCTTCAAGGACGGGCTGATCGGCGCGCAGGCCGGTACGACGCCGTTCTACACCGCTGTCTACAGCGTGCTCGACGGTAACGAGCAGAACCCGCGTATCAAATTGTTCGAAACCTTCGGCGCCACCGTGCAGGCTCTCAAGTCCGGCGACGTCGATGTCGTCTTGACGGATGGCACCGCCGGCAAGGGCTATGTCGACGCCTCCGAAGGCAAGCTGAAGCTGATCGGCGGCCCGCTCGGCACCGAGGATTTCGGCTTCATCTTCCCGAAGGGCTCGGACTTGGTGAAACCGGTCAACGCCGCGATCGCGGCGCTGAAGGCCGACGGGACGATCGAGGCGCTGAACAAGAAGTGGTTTCTTGATTACAAGATGGGGCAGTAGGCCATCTTGGTGCGAGCGTGGGGTGATGCGCAGGAATTGGCGCGGACTCTGCGCTTGAACACCCCCCTCTGCCCTGCCGGGCATCTCCCCCTCAAGGGGGGAGATTGGATGTCACATTGGCTTTCGCCAATCTCCAACGTCACGGAGTGGGCAGCAGCGCCTGAGCTGCTAATCTCCCCCCTTGAGGGCAGGGCTATCGCATATGAATAAAGAGCTCATAGAAGAAATCTTTGCTCCAGTTTGCCCGTCGCATTTTGCTGGCGATAGGTTTGTCGAGTGGATGAGCCGTCAAGATGTTTTGCGCGAGCCTGCGGAT
>NZ_JBFUEY010000039.1:0-28861 GCF_056403715.1 Mesorhizobium sp. P2_F5
CGGCGGAAAAGGCGAGTTCGCAGCCTTCTACAAACGCCTCATCGCCAACGGCAAAAAGCCAATGGTGGCTATCGCTGCCGTCATGCGAAAGATCGTCGTCACCCTAAACGCAAGGCTTCGAGACGCCGCGATTCCTCAGAGTTGATGACGAAGCCGATGGCCGCGCCGTCCACGCCTTCACAGTCTCGGCCAGCGTCTTCAGATGATCCGCCGTGGAGAAGCCCGATACGCTCTTGCGCGGCTTAAGATCGTGGTCGCCGTCCTCCAGCCAGATCACTTCGATGGCGTCGGAAAGACCGTAGGTCGCAACCTCCTCCCTGGTGCCGAACTCGTCGCGCGTGCCCTGGAAGATCAGTGTCGGCGTCTTGAGATCGGCAAGATGTTTTGTCCTGAGTTGCTCGGGCTTGGCCGGCGGATGGAAGGGATAGCCGAGGCAGATGAGGCCCGAAATTTCGCCCTTGGCAAACATCTCGTCGGCGACCATCGAGGCGACGCGCCCGCCCATCGACTTGCCGCCGATGATGAGCGGGCCGGTGACGCCCGTCGCCCGGAGATCGGCGATCGCCTTGATGTATTCGGGGTTCACCGTCTCGGCGCGCGGCGGCGGCTTGCGCTGGCCGTAACGGCGCGCCGCCATGTAGTGGAATTCGAAGCGCGCGACCTGGAAGCTGGCCGCGGCGAGCGCCTTGGCCGTGGCGGTCATCGAGGGCGAGTCCATCGACGCGCCGGCGCCGTGGGCGAGCAGGATGGTGACGGGAGCGGTGTCGAAGCCGTCGAAGAGGAAGGTGGTCATGGAGTGGCCATCGTAGAGAGACCGAGTTCCGTCACACCCCCCTCTGTCCTGCCGGACATCTTCCCCTCAAGGGGGGAGATTAGCAGCATCCGCGCCGTACCCAATTTCCAGCGACCGCCGTTGGCGAAGCCGCAGGTGACAGCCAATCTCCCCCCTTGAGGGGAAGATGTCCGGCAGGACAGAGGGGGGTGTTCACGCGCTAACATCTCACCCCGCCGTCCGCGTCGTCTGCAAATCCACGAACTGTATCCCCTTGGCCGCCATCCGCGCCCAATCGGAGTCGGCGTCGAGTTCGAGATAGCGCACCCAGTGGTGGCGGGCTTCAGTCAGATTGCCGGCGTCGAACTCGAGCCGGGCGAGGTTGAAGACGGGGTCGGCGTAGCTCTTGTCGAGCGCGATGGCCTTGACCAGATGCCGGCGGGCGGAGGCGATCTTGCCTTCGTCGCTCATCAGGCCGGCGAGGTTGAACCAGGCTTCGACGAAGCCGGGATCGAGTTTGATCGCGCGGGCATAGTCGTGCGCGGCTTCGGCTGTACGGCCGGCGCCGCGCAGGCAGTTGGCGCGGTTGAAGGCCGCGATCGCATCGGTCGGGTCGATCGCCAGGCAGCGCTGATAGAGGGCTGCCGCTTCGTCTTGCCGGCCCTCCTCTTCCGCGCCCTCGGCCTCAGCGAAAAGGTCTTCCAGCGTGTCGTCTTCCGGCGAGCCGAGGTCGAACAGCAACTGGCCGTCCAGCTCGCTCTGGCCATCCTCCAGATAGATCTGATCGGGCCGGCCATGCTGCGAACCGACATTGAGCGATTTGGCGGTGAGCGAGGCGACCGGGCCTGAGCGGTGCACCGAGCGCGCAATCGCGCCCCACGAGGCGCCACCGGCGACCAGCCCGGCATATTTGCGGGCAAGGATCAGGTCGCGGAAGGAGTAGGGTTCGCAATCATGCTCGAATGCGTCGAACAGGCTGAGCAGGTCGAGGTCGGCGCCCGACAGTTTTGACTGGTCGATCAGCGACTGCCTGGACAGCGACGACGCTTCCGGCGCGTTCATCAGGCCGAGCAGGCGAAGGAAGCCGTTTTCGCTAAGGAGCGTTCGCCCGGCGGCGCGCTCGGCAGCAACGCGGCGCTCGATCTCGGTATCGCCGGTCTTCGCCATGCCGGCCTTGGCGAGCAAAGTGCGCCCGAACACGACCTGCGTGGTACGCCTGGTGACGCCGCGCCGCAGCTGGCCGTGCTGGCGCTCGACCTCGCGCGCGGCGAGCCGCAACGGAAATGCCGCCAGCGCGCCGATGGTGCCGAAGACGGCGCCCGGGATTATTCCGGTCGGCGCCGTCACCCCTTGCTCTTGCCGACGGCCTTGAGCAAATTGGCCTTCAACGGGTTTTCCTTGGCCGCCCCTGCCCCAGCCTTGGCAGCAGTAGCCTTGGCGGCCGGCTTCTCAGCCTCATCGGCCTTGCTCTTCGACTTGGCCGGCGGCTTGGCCGATTGCGACAGGCTCGCCTTCAACGCATCCATCAGGTTGATGACATTGCCGCGTTCAGGAGCGGCCGCAATGATCGGCTTGTGGCCTTTGAGCTTCTCGCGGATCATCGTCATCAGCGCGATCTCGTAGCGATCCTCATAGTTCTTCGGGTCGAAGGTGGTTTCCTTCTGCTTGATCAGCGCTTCCGCGAGCTGCAGCATTTCGGCGTCGGGCTTGCCTGCCGGGATGTTGCCGAAATATTCAGCCGTGCCGCGCACTTCGTTCGGGTTCCTCAAGGTACACACGAACATGCCGTTTTCGCGCGCGCCGATCGTCACCACGCGCTCGCGGCTGGACAGGACAAGGCGGGCAATCGCCAGCTTGCCGGATTTGCGCATCGCTTCGCGCAGCACGGCGAAGGTTTCCTCGGCCATGGCGCCATCCGGGGCCATGTAGTACGGCGCGTCCTGGTAGATGACGTCGACCTCGTCTTCGTCGACGAAGGCCTCGATGTTCATCGTGTGGTTGGATTCGATGCGCACTGCTTCGAGGTCGGCATCATCGATGATGATGTACTGCTTGTCCTCGTACTCGTAGCCCTTGACCAGATCCGCACGCTCGACCAGGCCGAGCTCAGGGTCGACCGGCTTCATGTTGATGCGGTTGTGGGTCTTCTTGTGCAGCTGATTGAACGAGATGCGCTCGCTGGTCGTCGTTGCCGGATAGAGCCGGACCGGACAGCTGACGAGGCTGAGCTTGAGGTAACCTTTCCAACTTGCCCTGGGCGCCATGATTTACTCCTACGCGGCCATGCACTGACATTCAGATTGAGCATGATCTTATCCGAAAACCGGTTCCCACTTTTCGGGATCATGCTCTCTGCAGTGCTGTTCGTCCGGAGGACGAATGGCGCTGCGAAAATCCTACACCGGCCCCAAACATACCGGCAAATTCCTGACGAAACCTTCCGGGCGGATTGGAGGGGCGCTTGGCAGAATAATTCAAATTGTCGGAAGCGTCGATGGACTTGGGTTCCTCTCCCCATTTCATGGGGCGAGGAACCTAGATCTTGAACACCGGCAAATCCCGGGCGAAATCCTCCATGTCCGCCCACGGATCGCCCGACGTCGCCAACAGGCCCGGCAGCGAGGAATAGTTCAGATCCTGCGGCGCATCGATCGTCTCCAGGTCGCTCCAGCTTACCGGCGTCGATGCCGGCAGGTTGGTGCGGGCGCGCAGCGAATACGGGGCGGCGGAGGTATGGCCGCGGGCATTGCGGTGATAGTCGATGAAGATACGGCGCTTGCGATTTTCCTTGCCCATGGTGGTGGTGAAAGTGTCGGGGGCGCTGGCCGCCAGATGGGTGGAGATGGCGCTGGTCGCCTGGTGCAGCTTCTTCCAGTTCTGCTTTTGCGTCACCGGCACCGATATATGGATGCCGCTGCCGCCGGATGTTTTGGCGAACGGCACGAGGCCGAGCCGCTCCAGCTCGCCCTTGATGTGGACGGCCGCCTCGACCACTTCGCGCCAGGTGATGCCCTCGCCCGGATCGAGGTCGAAGACGATCAGATCGGGCTTGTCGAGACTGATGCGGTGCGTGCCCCAGGTGTGGAACTCGACGACGCCGAACTGCGCCAGCGCCAGATAGCCTTTGGCGCCCTCGACCGACAGGAAGGACTTGGTCTCGCCCTCGGAATTGACGGTTTCGAACGTCACCACCGAGGGCGGCATGCCGGTGAAGGCGTGGCGCTGGAAGAAACAGTCCTTGGGCAGGCCGGTCGGACAACGCACCAGCGACACCGGGCGGCCCATAATGTGCGGCAGCATGAAATCGCCAACCAGCGCGTAGTAGACGGCGATATCGAGCTTGGTCGGTCCGGTCTTGCCGAACAGCCGCCGCTCCGGATTGGTCACCCAGATGGTGGCGAGATCGGCCTCTGCGATCAGGCGCTTGCGCCTGGGTGACACCGGCGTCGACAGGCCGACATCGCGCAGGCCGCGAAACACGCCGTGGCGCAGAGAATTGTCCGCCGTGCGGTTGGCATAGTGGATGCGAGCCGAAAGCAGCGGCCGCACCCATTTCATATCGCGCATGATTTCGCGCGGCACACCCTCGGGCGCTGTGGCGCCATCGCGCAGCGGCTCCAGTCGGGCCAGCAAGTCGCCCGCGGTTGCGGCATCGAAGCCGGTGCCGACCTTGCCGCGATAATGCAGTTCGCCATCCGCGAATTCGGCCATGCCGAGCGCCGCCAGCCCTTCGGCCGCGGTGGAGACGGTGTAGCCGGCGATGACGAAATCGCCCTTCTGCAGCGCCTTGACCTTGGTCCAGCTCTTGGTGCGGCCGCTCTGGTAAATGGCGTTGGCGCGCTTGGAGACGATGCCTTCCAGCCCGTGTTCGGTCGCCTGATCGTAAAGCCCTTGCCCATCGCCCTCGACATGGTCGCTCAACTGGATGGCCGAGTTGGCGCCCATCCCTGCGAGCAGCTCCGCGAGCAGGGTTTTGCGCTTTGCGAGCGGCGCCTTGCGCAGGTCCCAGCCGTCGAGATGCAGCAGGTCGAAGGCATAGAAATGCAATTTTGAGCCCGCACCCGCCGACAGCGCATCCTGCAGCAGCGCGAAGCGGGAAATCCCCTTCTCGTCCAGCACCATGATCTCGCCGTCGATGATCGCCTGGCTGAGCGGCAGCCGCGAAAACGCCTGCGGCAGGTCACCATAGCGCTTTGTCCAGTCGATGCCGCCGCGGGTGATTAGCCTGACCTCGCCGTCGACGATATGCGCCATGGTGCGATAGCCGTCGAATTTTATTTCGTGCAGCCAGAGTTCGCCTGTGTCTTCCACCGGCCCGCCGGGCGGCTTCGGCACCTGGGTTGCAAGTTGCGGCTCGATGCGCGAAGGCGGATCGCCCCTGACAGCGCCGGGCAGAGCGCCGGGTTTCAACGAACCGGGTCTGGGCGGCAG
Source organism: Mesorhizobium sp. P2_F5 (assembly GCF_056403715.1). NCBI lineage: Bacteria > Pseudomonadati > Pseudomonadota > Alphaproteobacteria > Hyphomicrobiales > Phyllobacteriaceae > Mesorhizobium > Mesorhizobium sp. P2_F5. The sequence goes on from NZ_JBFUEY010000039.1 coordinate 5,204, forward strand.
GCGCGCCGGCTTCTTCGGCGGCGCCACCAGCTCCTCGATGCGCTTGCCGGACTTCACGCTTTCCGGCCGCGCTTCCAGAATATCGAGCTCGGGATCGGAGGCGAGATCGCGCTCCTTGAACAACAGCCAGTTCTTCTTGTTCTCGTCCTCGCCCGGCTTCGGCTTAAGCCGGGTCAGCATCCAGCCGCCATTGAGCTTTTCGCCGGCCAACCGGAACTTGAAAGCGCCGGTGCGCAAACTCTTGTCGACATCGTCCATCGGCGCCCAGGTGCCGGTGTCCCAGACGATCATCGGCCCGCCGCCATATTCGCCTTCAGGAATGACGCCCTCGAAGTCGATATATTCGAGCGGATGGTCCTCGGTCTCGACCGCGAGGCGCTTGTCGGCCGGGTTGAGCGAGGGACCGCGCGGCACCGCCCAGCTTTTCAGCACGCCGCCGACCTGCAGGCGCAAATCGTAATGGTCGGCGGTGGCATGATGCTTGTGGACGACGAAGCGGTTGCCGTCGCTTGAAATGAGGCCACCCGCCGGTTCGGGCGTCTTCGAAAATTCGCGCTTGGCGCGATAGGCTTTGAGCTTGGGCGGGGTGGTCATGTCCGCATGCTAGGCGGGATGCGGCGGCTGCTCAATCGATGGCAGCTCAATCGTCGGTGGCCGGCGTCAGGTCGAGCTCGGCCGGGGATAGACCGCCCTGGAGCTGGCTCAGCCGGAATTCATCGACCCAGTAAGCCTCGCCATCGACCAGCACGCGGGCCGAGTAGACGCCGCCGGAAAAGCTTTGCGCGGTGACATAGACCTTGTGGCGGTCGAGCGCCTTGCGCACCGCAGCGCGCTTGGAATTCTGGCTGGATGTAGGACTGACCATGCGACGCTCATACCCAACAGCCGCAGGACACAACGGCTACCTAAGGATGCTGGAGATCAAGCGCTCTGTCAATTTTGACTGCTTGCCAGCGTCAGGCGGCCTTCCGCTGTATCAGACTGGCCAGAACGGTGCGCATTCCCGAATACGATGGGCCGCCAATTTTCACTTCCCAATCTGTGTTGCGTTTCCGAGGGTGCTTCACGCTCCGCAACGCTGCGCGGAATGTGTCCGGGTCAACACCTACAGTTCGAGCCATATCTTCCGCGGTTGTGCGATTGGCGATCATGTCGTCTCCTATGCTTTCCACTAAGCATATAGGGCTTTTGTACAATTCGACCAAGGAATTAGGGCGTTTGCTCGAATTTCAAACTGAGACACTACCTTTATTCCGCCGCCAACTCGCGCCGCGCTCTCACCGTGCTGCGATAGATCTTCGGCGCGCTGCCAGTGACGCGCTTGAAGGCATTGGAAAAGACGCTGTCGGAGGAATAGCCGAGTCGGCGAGCGATGCCGGAGACGGCGATGTTGTCCTCGCGCAACGCCCGTTCGGCCAGCCGCATACGTCATTGCGTGAGATAGGCGAGCGGCGCCAAGCCGGCACGCATGGGCGGCGTCTATAGCGAGAACGTCGATATCGCGCCTATCCGAAACCAAGATGGCGGCGTGCTGCCAATGCAAGCGGGCGTCCGGCTGACTGGCACGCTGGGCGTGATGTCCTATGCGATCGATGCGGAATCCGCCGACCGGCTATGGAAGTTGAGCGAGCGGCTTCTATAGTTCTGTCTGTCGTCCCGGAGATCACAGACAATGACCCTAAGCACCCGCAAACTCGGCAGCCAGGGGCTGCAGGTCTCGGCGATTGGCCTCGGCTGCATGGGCATGAGTCAGTCTTATGGCCCGGCCGACGAGGTGGAATCGATCGCCACCTTGCACCGCGCCATCGAACTCGGCTGCACCTTCCTCGACACGGCCGAGGTCTACGGCGCCTATGCCAATGAAGAATTGCTCGGGCGGGCGCTGAAGGGTCGGCGTGGCAAGGTGACCCTTGCTACCAAATTCGGCTTCCGCATCGAAAACGGCAGACAGGTCGGCACGGAGCGCGACAGCCGGCCGGCGCATATCCGTGAGGCGCTGGAGGGCTCGCTGAAGCGGCTCGGCACCGACCATGTCGACCTCTACTACCAGCACCGCGTCGATCCGGCGGTTCCCATGGAAGACGTCGCCGGCACGATCGGCCGGCTGGTCGCCGAGGGCAAAGTGCGCTTCTTCGGCCTGTCGGAGGCGGGCGCAGCCAACATCAGCCGCGCGCATGCGGTGCATCCGGTGTCGGCGCTGCAGAGCGAATATTCGCTGTGGGAGCGTAACCTGGAGCCGGAGATCATCCCGCTGCTCAAAGAGCTCGGCATCGGCCTGGTGCCGTTCGCACCGCTCGGCCGCGGTTTTCTCGCCGGCGATGTCAAGCGCGCCGAGGATTATCCCGAGGGCGATTTCCGGCGCGGCGACCCGCGCTATCAGGGCACCAATTACGACGCCAACGTCGCGGCTGCGGCCACAGTGCAGGAAGTGGCGAGCGCCAAGGGGGTGAAACCCGCACAGATCGCGCTGGCCTGGGTGCTGCAGAAGGGCAATGACTTCGGCATCGACATCGTGCCGATCCCCGGCACCAAGCGGCGCAAGTACCTGGAGGAGAACGTCTCGGCGGCCGCGCTGAAACTCGACCCCGCCGAGATGGCCGCGCTCGATGCAGCACTTGCGCCCGGCAAGGTCTCAGGCCCGCGCTACAATGAGCGGGTGATGACGACGATCGACCGGTAGCGGCACAGTCCCACCCGTTCTTGCGTAATCGATTTTCCTTGGCTAGCATCCCCGCGTCGGCGCCGAGCGGAGGAGACGTGCGGTGGACCGGCTGGAGCGCCGTCGCGTCCCGTTTGGGCGCTCACAGGACACTCCATTTTTGAATCGACGCAAGATGGCCCCGAACCGCTCCCGGTTCGGGGGTCCTGCGCTTTGTGGAGGATACCAGATGAACAGACGTGAATTTCTGCTGTCGACGGTGGCGACCGGCGCAATGGCGCTGGCCGCGCCCGCCGCCTTCGCCGCCGACAAGCTGACCATACTCGGTTCGGTGCCAAATCTCGGCTTTCCGTTCTTCGTGCACATGCTGAACGAGATCAAGGCGGAGGCGCAGGCGCAAGGCGTCAACCTGACCGAGAGCGACGGCCAGAACTCGGCGCCGAAGCAGACGGCCGATATCGAGGCGGCACTGGTGCAGAAGGTCAACGCCATCGTCATCTCGCCGCTTGACGTCAACGCGCTGGCGCCGGCGATCGAGGAAGCAGTCAAGGCCGGCGTTCCCGTGGTCACCATCGACCGCCGCGTCGATGGCGTCGAAGGCATTCTCGCCCATGTCGGCGCCGACAACGTCAAGGGCGGCGAGGCCGAGGCGCAGGCCATGGTGGCGGCGTTCCCGAACGGCGCCAAGCTGTTCCATCTGCAGGGTCAGCCGGGCGCCGGTCCGGCGATTGACCGCAACAAGGGCGTGCATAACGTGCTCGATCCGCTCAAGGACAAATACCAGATCATCTTCGAGCAGACCGCCAACTTCGCCCGCGCCGAAGCGCTATCGGTGACCGAGGCCGGCCTTGCCGCCAACGGCAAGCCGGACGCCATCATCTGCGCCAATGACGACATGGCGCTCGGCGCGCTCGAGGCATGTGCCGCGCGCAACTTCAACGACGTCAAGATCTACGGCTTCGACGCGCTGCCGGAAGCACTCGTCGCCGTGCGTGACGGCAAGCTCGCCGGCACGGTCGAGCAGTTCCCTGGCCAGCAGTCGCGCACCGCGGTGCAGATCGCGGTCGCCTTCGCCAGGGACAAGACCGAGCCGAAGGAAAAGCTGGTGCTGTTGACGCCGATCGTCATCGGCAAGGACAATCTCGACAAGGCCGAGAGGCTGAACGAGACGAAGTAGGGGTGAAAGGCAAGTGCATGACGGAGGGAGGTCGCGCTTTGTCGCGCCTCTCTCTGTCCTGTCGCAATCCGGGAGCCACCCTTGTCCATGGCTGAAGCCACCGCATCATCGCCCCCGCTCCTTTCCGTCGAAGGCGTGACCAAGCATTTCTCCGGCGTCACCGCGCTCAGCGACGTTTCGCTCGAGGTCCGGCCCGGCGAGATCCTCGGCCTGCTCGGCGAGAACGGCGCCGGCAAGTCGACGCTGTTGAAAATCCTGTCCGGCGTGATGCCGCCGTCGAGCGGCCACATCGTCTTCGACGGCGCCGACTACGCGCCCTCCAGTCCGCAGGACGCCAAGCGCCATGGCATCGTCACCATCTATCAGGAACTCAGCCTGATCCCGACGCTGACGGTAGCGGAAAACATTTTTATCGGCCGCGCGCCGCTCGGGCCGCTCGGGCTGGTCAGCTGGCGCAAGATGGAGGACGCCTCGCGCGCGATCATCGCTCGCGTCGGCCTCGCCATCGATCCATCGACGCCGGTGTCGTCGCTGTCGGTGGCCGAGCAGCAGCTGGTCGAGATCGCCCGCGCTTTGTCGCTGAAAAGCCGCCTCATTATCATGGACGAGCCGACCTCGGCGCTGACCGAGACCGAGGTGCAGAAGCTGATGTCGATCATGGACCGGCTGCGCAAAGACGGCGTCGCCATCATGTTCGTCACCCATCGGCTGGAAGAGGCGTCGGCTATCTGCGACCGCATGACCGTGCTGCGCGACGGCAGGCTGGCCGGCCATCTCGACCGCGACGGCCAGCCGATCAAGATTCCGAAAATCATCGAGAAGATGGTCGGCCGCGCCGCCTCCGAACTCTACGCGCGACCAACGCAGCGCGATGTTGCCGGCGCGGTCAGGCTCTCGGTGCGCGGCTTGCGGACAGTGCGCGATCCGCTGGCGCCGCATGCCATCGTCCTCGAAGGCGTCGATCTCGACCTCAAGGCCGGCGAAATCCTCGGCGTCGCCGGCCTCGTCGGCTCCGGCCGCACCGAGCTTGCCCGGGCCATTTTCGGCGCCGACCGCATCGCTGCCGGCACGATTGCGCTCGACGGCCAGCCGATCGCGCCAGCTTCGCCCGCCGATGCCATCAAACTCGGCATCGGCCTGGTGCCGGAAGACCGCAAGCACCAGGCGATCTTTGCAGCACTTGGCATCCTCAACAATTTCTCCATCGCCTCGCTTGGCCGCTACAGCAATGGCGCCGGCTTCATGGCCGAGCGGCGCGAGCGCGAGGCGCTGGCTGGCTACCGCAAGGCGCTGTCGATCCGCATGGCCTCGCCCGAACAGGCGATCGAGGGCCTGTCGGGCGGCAACCAGCAAAAGGTCATCCTGGCGCGCTGGCTGGCGCGCGACCCAAAGGTGCTGATCGTCGACGAGCCGACGCGCGGCGTCGATGTCGGCGCCAAGGCCGAAGTGCACCAGATCCTGGTGCAATTGGCAGCCCGCGGCATCGCCATCATGATGATCTCGTCGGAACTGCCGGAAGTGCTGGCGGTGTCGGACCGGATCGTCACCATGCGGCGCGGCCGCATCACCGGCGAGATGCCGGGCATCGAGGCGACCGAGGAAAAACTGATGGAACTGATGGCGCTCGACCGGAAGCAGGAAGCGACGCAATGACCAGCACCACCGAACAGACTGAGCGTAGCGGCATCAACATCGCGCGGCTTCTGATGAGCTTTGGGCCGCTGATGTTCCTGGCGGTGCTAATCATCATCTTCACCGTCTTGAAGCCGAGCTTCATCGACCCGATCAACCTGTTCAACATTTTGCGGCAGATCTCGATCACCGGGCTGATCGCGCTCGGCATGACCTTTGTCATCCTCACCGCCGGCATCGATCTCTCGGTCGGCTCGTTGCTCGCCTTCTGCGGCATGGTGGCGGCGGTGGTGGCCAAGGGCGGCGCCGCCAACACGCTGTCGCTGTCGACCTCGGGGACTCAGGGATATGGCTGGTTCGCCGCCCTGCTTGCCGCCGTCATCGTCGGGGCGCTCGCCGGTGGTGTGCAAGGCTTCGCCATCACCCGGCTGAAAGTGCCGCCCTTCGTCGTCACGCTGGGCGGGCTGACGGTGTTTCGCGGCCTGACGCTGACCATCTCCAATGGCGGCCCGATCTCCGGCTTCGACGCCTCGATGCGCTGGTTCGGCACGGGCTTGATCGGGCCGGTGCCGGTGCCGGCGATCATCTTCGCGGTGGCCGCGATCCTGTGCCACATCGTGCTGCGCTACACGCGCTACGGCCGCGCCGTCTATGCCGTCGGCGGCAATGCCGAAGCGGCAAGGCTGTCGGGCCTGCGCGTCGACCGCATCCTGATCTCGGTCTATGTCATCGTCGGCTTCTTCGCCGGGCTGGCCGCCTTCGTGCTGTCGGCAAGACTGAACTCCTCCGAGGCCGTCGCCGGCATCGGTTACGAACTGACGGTGATTTCCGCCGTCGTCATCGGCGGCACTTCGCTGTTCGGCGGCATCGGCTCGGTCGGCGGCACGGTGGTCGGCGCGGCGCTGATCGGTGTGCTGCAGAATGGGCTGCAGTTCAACAATGTCTCGTCCTACACGCAAAGCATCGTCATCGGCCTGATCCTGATCCTGGCGGTGGCCTTCGACCGCTGGCTGAAGTCGCGGGTCAGGCGGTAAGGGTTCGGCGATGGTTCAGATCAGGGCGATGACCGGGAAGGATGTGGCGGCGGTGTCGTGGCTGTTGGGCGAGTCCTGGCGGCGCACCTATTCACCGATCATGGGAGCCGAGACCACCGCCCGGCTCTCCGACGACAAGCATGCGCCCGAGCGGCTGGCGGCCGAATTGCTGGATGACAACAAGATGTCGTTCGTAGCCGAACGGTCGGACGGTTCGATTGCCGGTTATGCGATGGCGGCGATGGACGATCGGGGCGACGTCCTGCTCGACCGGCTGCATATCGACAAGACCGAGTTCGGCAGCGGTCTCGCCACCGACCTGCTGCACGCCGTGCTTGCCGCCCACGCCGGCATTCCCAGCATTGCGTTGGAAGTGATCGAAGGCAACGACCGGGCGATCTCCTTCTACCGCAAGCATGGCTTCGAAGTCGTCGAGCGCCGGCCAGCAGCGCACGGCGTCGGCGGTCACGCCTCGCTGATCATGCGCAGGCTGCTGTCGAGGGCATGAAGGAAGAGAGTCCGAACCCTACTGCCTATTGCCCTAACCCCTGCGCCGCCAGCGCCCGGGGCCCGTCCTCATCCTCCGGCATGTCGAGGATCTCGATCAGCCGCGCCACTTTCGTTCCCGGCAAGGGGCGGCCCTCGTTGAGCAGCGCCTCGTCGGCACCGAGCCAGGCGAAGGCCTCGCGCAGTTCTTCAAGGCTGGCGCCGGTCAGCGCGATGTCGGCAATGACCGCCTCGTCTACCGGCCCCAACACCGAAATGATGTCGTCGCGTGTCATGATGACCTCCATGCAAAGGTGCCGGCCTATCGTCGAGATGCACTCAGCCATAGACCGGCATCGGGGATAAAATCTGCTGCTGGATGGAATCTGGGTCTTGACTTCAGGCCGACAACCTCCAGATCGACATTTGTCGGTTTGCCGAACGGAACCGACACAGGGACCGCCGGCTCTTTGGCCGCCCTGCTTCGAACCCGGAGCGACGGCACGGTTCGACTTGAGAGTCTGCGGATCCAGGCTGAACACACGGATGCGGGGGTTGCCGGCATCGCCTTATGTGACCAGTCGAGAAAAGGAGACCAATAAAATGGCTATTCGTGATCTCATACCCTGGGGCCGGGAAGGCAGTCAGGCCCCGAACTTCTATCGCGAAGGCGAGCGCGATCCCTTCATGAGCTTGCATCGCGAGATGAACCGGCTGTTTGACGATGCGTTGCGCGGCTTCGACACACGGCTGCCGTCGCTCGGCCGGGCCTTTGGCGCAAATGCCAACTGGCCGAGCATGGAAATCTCCGACGGCGAAACCGAAATCCGCGTGACCGCCGAAATCCCGGGCATGGAGGAAAAGGATGTCGAGGTGATGCTCGATGACGGGATGCTGACGCTGCGCGGCGAAAAGCACGCCGAGACCGAGGACAACGACAAGCAGTTCTCCGAGCGCTTCTACGGCCGCTTCGAGCGGCGCATCCCGCTCGGTACCGAAGTCGAGGAGGACAAGGTCCGCGCCGCTTTCCACAATGGCGTGCTCACCGTGACCTTGCCCAAAACCCAGCGAGCCCAGGCCAGATCCAGGCGCATTCCGATCGGTCGCGACAACGCTGGAACCGGCAAGAGCAAGCACTGACAATATCGGCACCGGGCGCCTCGCGCGCCCGGTTACTCATGCGCCGGAATGCGGGTCGATCGCATAGGGATGCACGGGGTAGCCCGGACCGATAGCCTCCTGCACGCGGCCGGTCCAGGCAAAGAATCCCGGATAGTCGGTCAACAGGAAGCCGCAATCCTGCGCCCGATGGCCATAGGCATAGACGGCGATATCCGCGATCGTGAGATCGTCGCCGGCAAGGAAGGGCGTGTCGGCGAGGCTGCGCTCCAGCGCGGCGAGCGTGCGGGCAGCGCCCTCGCGCTTGGCCGTGACCATCGCCTGATTGCGCTCCAGCCTACCGGTCAATGTCCAGAAACGCAGCGAGCCGATGACCGGCTCGACATGATATTGCTCGAAGAACAGCCATTGCATGATTTTGGCGTTGGTGTAGCGGTCGGCCGGCAGCAAGGGTGTGTCTTCGGCGAGATAGATCAGGATCGCATTCGATTCAGCGATCGCGCGGCCATCCTCGAGTTCGAGCACCGGAACTGCGCCGGCCGGATTGAGCTTCAGGAAAGCGTCGGTGTGGCTCTCGCCCTCGAAGATCGAGACCATGCGGCTGTTGTACGGGATCTTGAGCAGCCCGAGCACGACCCGGACTTTCCAGCCATTTTGCGACGGCAGATAATCGTGAAGCGTAAGCATGGTCGTCCTTTCGCAGTGCTCGCAGTCGGATTTGCACACTGCCACAGTACGCGCCACCCGATTCCTGTGCTTGCGGTAATGGACACGCTCCGGTTCAGGCCGAACTCCTCAGCATCAGCTCGGCGTTGAGCAGGATGCGCGCGCTTTCGCGTTGGGCTGCAGGCGACTTTTCATCCAGCCGCTCCAGCAGAAGTTCGATCGCCAGCCGGCCGATCTCGTTGTAGTTCTGCGCCACCGTCGTGATCGGCGGGCAGGCATAGCGCGACAGCGGATGGTCGTCGTGCCCGGCGACCCTGAGGTCGCAATCCGCGCCGTGACCAACCTTCAGACCGAGCTGATAGGCGGCGGCAAGCACGCCGAAGGCAACACGGTCGTTGGCGCAAAGCACGGTCTTTGTCGGGAAGCCTTGCCCCTTCAGGATGCGCAACGCCTCATCGTAACCGAATTTCTCGAAATCCCACGACCGCGCATCGGCGACTGGCACGATGCTCGGCGTCATCTTGAACTGCTGCATGGCCTCGACATAGGCATGCTGCCGCGCCGAGGCGTTGTTGTTGACGAGCGGCATGGCGAAGTAGCAGGGCGGCGCGCCGGACCGGCAGAGATAATCGACGATGAGCCTGAAGCTTTGCCTGTTGTCGGTGCCGACGAAGGAGGAGGTCTCGTCAAGCGGCGAGTCGACATAGATCAGCGGGATGCTCGACCCGAGCTCGGCCAGGATGCGGTGGTGGGACCGCACGCCGAGCGGGGCGATGATGGCGCCGGCGATGTTCATCGACCTGAACGTCTGGATCGCCTGGTCTTCCATTTCGGCGCGCCCGTCGGAGGAGAGCACGAACGCCAGGAAGCCGGCTTCGTTGGCGATCAGCTCGATGCGGCGTGTCAGTGCCATGTAGAACGGATCCGTCGAATTCGGGATGATGACGCCTAAAATGTTGCTGCGGCGGCGGTTGAGATTGACGGCGAACATGCTCGGCCGGAAATCGGATTTCTTCAGCGCGGCCTCGATGGCGCCGCGCGTATTCTTGCGCACCGAGCTGGGGTCGTTGAAATATTTGGAAACCGTGGTGCGGGACAGACCGACAAAGGCCGAGAAGTCCTCCATCGTCCTGATCGTCTTTGCCATCCATGGGCTCCCTGTTCGAACTGCCGTCGCCACTGTCTACTTGAGTCACCTTTTCGCGGAAAGGAGGAGGACCGTTCTTTCCGGGCGCGGGCGCCCGCTTGTGGCTCGTGGGCGTGGCTGCACTGTCAGAAATTACGCTCCCGCGGAAAACTGTACTTTCATCGTCGTTGGGTCGCCGCCGGCTTTGGCGAGGAACGGCAACAGTTCGGCAAGCGGCAGCCGGTGGCTGACCAGCCGTGCCATCGTGCCGTCGTCGCGTTTGAGAATATCGAGCGCCTGCGGGATGTTGCGGTTGAGCGAATGCGACCCCGCCAATCGGATCTGGCGGCGGAATATCTCGAACGGGGTGACCGATATCCTGGCATCGGGAGCGCAGACGCCGAAGATGAGCGCGATGCCGCCATCGGCGGTGAAGCCGATCATGCCCTCGACCACCTTGGCGATGCCGGTGGCGTCGGCGACGAAATCGAAGCCCCGCGCCCGTGCCGAGAGAGCCTGCGATCCCGGCACCAACGGTTCCAGCCCGAGCGCTTCGGCAAAGGCGAGCCGTTGTTCGCTGATGTCGGCGACGGCCACGCTGTTGACACCCTTGGCCCTGAGTGAGAGGGCAAGCAGCAGGCCGATCGGCCCGGCGCCGAAGACCAGCGCGTTGCCGGGCGCGTTCTTGCCGGCCTCGAGCCCAGCGGCACCGAGACCGTTGAGAACACAGGCGAGCGGCTCGGCAAGGGCTGCCGTGGCGAAACCGAGATCGCCAATCCCATGCAGATGGTCGACGGCAACCAAGCTGAACTCGGCAAAACCGCCATCGACGGTGACACCATAGGCTTTCAGGCTGGCGCACAGATTGGTGAGGCCTTTGCCGCAGGCGGGACAATGCCCGCACGGGATGTTGGGATCTACGGCGACCCGGTCGCCGGGCCTGAGGGCGGTGACATCATCGGCGACGGCCTCGACGGTGCCGGCATATTCATGGCCGGGGACCAGCGGAAACGCGCTCTCCCCGTAGCGGCCATGCAGGACCTCAATGTCGGTGTGGCAAAGCCCTGCGGCGCGGACCCGCACCAGAGCGTGCCCCGGCTTGATCTTTGGTAGGTCCAGCTCCGCCATGCCGGCAACGCCAGCGGCGGTAAATCGGATGGCCTTCATTTCAGTCTCCCTTGGCGATGCGGTTCGGAGAGCGCTTCAGCTCATCCAGTTGCCGCCATCGACGTTGTAGGTCTGCGCCAGAATGTAGTCGCTGTCGGACGAGGCCAGGAAGACGGCGAGCCCGGCAATATCCTCGGGCTGCGCAAAGCGGCCGATCGGGACCGACTTTGCGACAGCGGCCTTCTTCTCGCCGGGCTTCAGGCCCTCCCAGCGGGCGAAGTGGGCGTCGACGACGTCCCAATGCTCGCCGTCGACGACGCCGGGCGCGATGGCATTGACGTTGATGCCGTGCTTGACCAGCGCCAATGCCGCCGACTGCGTCGCCGAGATGATCGCTGCCTTGGAGGCGCAGTAAAGTGTCACCAGCGCCTCACCTCGGCGGCCGGCCTGACTCGCCATGTTGATGATCTTGCCGCCGCGGCCGCGCGCGATCATCACATTGGCCACCGCCTTCATCATGAACAGCGGCCCCTTGAGATTGATGGCAAACACCCTGTCGTAGCTCTCTTCGGTGATCTCGGTGATCGGCGCCATGTCGAAGATCGCCGCGTTGTTGACCAGGATGTCGATACCGCCGAAATCGTGATCGACCTCGGCGACAATCCTGTCGATCGCTGCGAGGTCGGTGACGTCGAGCTTGACGGCGCTGGCCGAAGCACCGATCGCGGCGGCCGCCCGCGTCGCACGCTCGATGTCGATATCGGCGATCACCACGGTGGCGCCTTCGCGCGCATAGGCTTGCGCGAAGCCGAGGCCAATGCCGCGCGCACCGCCGGTTATCAGGGCAATCTTGTTCTTCAATCTCATTTCAATTTTTTCCGCGTTTCTCGAAAAGATGTACCGCCAAATGGCGACTTTCGTCGCCTGCAAGGAAAGCACGGACCCGCTGTGGACGGGTCCGTGCATCCTCCGGGCCTGCTGCAATGGGAGGTTTTTCAGGCCCGGATCGCCAGGGACGGCACACGCACCGTCCCGGCTTGAACGCGCCTATTTGATGTAACCCGCCTCCGTCATCGTCTTCTCCACCGCGGCCTGGGCGCCGTTGAGTACATCATCGACCGACTGCTGGCCGGTGACCGCTGCGGCAATCGCCTGACCGACCTCGGTTCCGATGCCCTGGAATTCGGGGATGGCGACGAACTGGATGCCGGTATAGGGAACCGGATCCTTGGTCTGCTTGGTCGGATCGGCGGATTCGATCGCCGAGAGCACCGTCGCGGCGAAAGGTGCTGCCTTCTGGTAGTCGGCGCTGGCATAGGTGGACTTGCGCGTTCCCGGAGGCGCCGCGACCCAGCCTTCCGTCTCACCGACGCGCTGGACATAGGCTTTCGAAGTCGCCCATTTGACGAAGGACTTTGCTGTATCCGCCTTCTTGGTCGAGGTCGGGATGGCGAGGCTCCATGCCCAGCCCCAGGCCGAGCCGTTCGGCGTCACCGCCACCGGCGCCTTGGCGAAAGCAACCTTGTCGGCAACCTGGCTTTGCTTCGGATCATAGACACGACCCGCCGCGGACGTGGCGTCGATCCACATGGCGCAATGGCCGGACGCGAACAAGGTCTGGTTCTCGTTGAAACCGTTGGAGCTGATGCCCGGAGGTCCATCCTTCTTCATCGTGTCGACATACCAGCCGATCGCCTTCTTCCACTCGGGTGAATTGAGCTGCGGCTTCCAGTCCATGTCGAACCAGCGGCCGCCGAACGTGTTCACGAGCGTGCCGAGGAATGCCATGTTCTCGCCCCAGCCCGGCTTGCCGCGCAGGCACAGACCATACTGTTCCTTCGACTTGTCGGTGAGCTTGTCGGCGAATTCCGTGATCTGGTCATAGGTCGGCTGCTCCGGCATCTTCAGGCCGGCTGCGTCGAAAAGATCCTTGCGGTAGAGTGTAAACGAGCTTTCGGCATAGAAGGGCACGGCGTAGAGGTTGCCATCGACCGTCAGGCCGCTGCGGACCGGCGCGATCAGATCGTCATAGTCGTAGTCGTCACCGAGATCGTTGAGCGGCGTGAGCCAACCGCTCTTGCCCCAGATCGGCGTCTCATAGCCGCCGATGGTCAGCACGTCGAACTGTCCGCCCTTGGTGGCGATGTCGGTGGTGACCCGTTCGCGCAGCACGTTTTCCTCCAGCACCACCCAGTTGACCTTGTTGCCTGTCGCCTTCTCCCATTCTGGCGACAGCTTCTGCATGATGATCATGTCGCCATTGTTGACCGTCGCAACCGTGATCTCCTCGGACAGGGCGGCACCCGCCGCCAGTGCCGAAGCAGCGACCGACAGGCCAAGAAATCCTATACGCTTACCAATTGGCATTTCGTCTCCTCCTTTACGAATGCGCATGTGTAAGTGAACATGCGTGTATATTTTATTGCGCTTGAAGACAGCCGAGTCAAGCTGTGCAGGGCCCGATATTTGGCACCTCGCCAAAGCTCGGCGGATAGCGGATCGCCATATTGCGCTTTTGGAAAACCCCGCGCGTTGCAAATAAAGTGAACGTACGTGTAGTTCTTGTTGACTTCGCTCTCGGCGCGATTTACCTCGGCCACAACAGGGCGCTATCGTCGCACGCCGCCACGATCGGCGTCCGGTCCCGCTGGGGAGAAGGAATTGCAAGCATGAGCCTGTCCCGCCGAAGGGAGATCGCCGCCGAGACCGCGGGTCCGACGATTGCCGCCGGCGAAATCCTGGTCGAGATCATGGCCACCGAGCGGGGTCTTGGCTTCCTCGAACCGCAAACGCTGATGGGGCCTTATCCGAGCGGTGCGCCAGCAATCTTCATCGATCAGGTCGCACAACTGGGCGGCGGCGCCGGCATTATCGGCTGCGTCGGGCGTGACGATTTCGGCACGCTCAATCTGGAGAGACTGAAGCGCGACGGCGTCGACGTCTCTGCCGTCGATGTAAGCGACCGCTTCCCGACCGGATGCGCCTTCGTGCGCTACCGGCCCGATGGCGGCCGCGACTTCGTCTACAACATTGCCGAATCCGCCGCCGGGCAAATCCGCCTCACCGCCGAGGCGCGCCAATTGGCGGACCGGGCCGGGCATCTGCATGTCATGGGGTCCACTTTATCCGTAGCCGGGCTGAAGGAGATCGTCGCCTATGCCTTGAAGGCCGTGCGCGCCCGCGGCGGCTCGACTTCGTTCGACCCGAACATGCGCAAGGAACTGATCGACGGTGCCGACGGCGAGCAATTCGCAGCTCTGGTTGACGATGCCGATCTGCTGCTACCCTCCGGCGACGAATTGCTTGCCGCGGCAGGCGTCGATGACGAATGCCAGGCGGTGAAGGCGCTGATCGCCCGGGGCGTCGGCGAGATCGTGCTCAAGCGCGGCGCTGCCGGCTCCTCTTATTTCGGCAGCGACGGCAACAGGATCGACTGTCCCGGCTTCCTGGTCGAAGAAGTCGACCCGACCGGCGCCGGCGACTGCTTTGGCGCGACCTATCTGACCTGCCGGCGCAAGGGCATGGAGCCTGGCACGGCGCTGTTCTATGCCAATGCCGCCGGCGCCCGCAACGTCACGCGGCGCGGCCCCATGGAAGGCACCGCCGGCTTCGACGTGCTTGACGATTTCATCGCCGGGACCGCGAGAGCGACATGAAGACCAACCCGCTTGCAGGCCTCGCTGCTGCCCGCCGGAACGGATCGCCCTACGGCATCACCTCGATCTGCTCTGCGCATCCGCTGGTGATCCAGACGGCAATACGGCGCGCCGTCAGGAACAAGGAAACCATCCTGCTGATCGAGGCGACCTGCAATCAGGTCAACCAGTTCGGCGGCTATACGGGAATGACGCCGGACCTGTTCATCGCCTTCGTGCTGGAGATCGCCAGCAGGGAGGGACTGGACCCCTCGCGCATCATCTTCGGCGGCGATCATCTGGGACCGAACCCGTGGCGCGCCGAGCCGGCGACGCAGGCGATGGACAAGGCCGAAACCATGGTCAGCGCCTATGTCAAAGCCGGCTTCAGCAAGATCCATCTCGACGCCTCGATGGGATGCGCCGGCGAGCCGGCGGCGCTCGATGACGAGATCATTGCCACACGCGCGGCGCGGCTGGCCCAAGCGGCCGAAACGGCGGCGAGAGCAATCGGTAGCGCGTTGCCGGTCTACATCATCGGCACAGAAGTTCCCGCCCCCGGCGGCGTCGATCACGCGATCAATGATCTGAAGCCAACCGAAGCGGCGGCGGCGCGGCGCACGATCGAGATTCATCGCGGCATCTTTGCCCGCGAAGGCCTGACGGATGCCTTTGCGCGTGTCCTCGCCGTCGTGGTGCAGCCCGGCGTGGAATTCGGCAGCCAGAACGTGGTCACCTACAATCCCGAAAAATCGAAAGGTCTGACCGGGCTGCTCGATGAGCAACCCTCGCTCGTCTACGAGGCGCATTCGACCGATTATCAGAGTCGCGCGGCGCTAACCGCCCTTGTCGACAACGGCTTTCCCATCCTCAAGGTCGGTCCCGGCCTGACCTTTGCCTTGCGCGAGGCATTTTATGGTCTCGACCTGATCGCCTCGGAGATGGTCGAAGGCTATGGCGACCGATCACTCGCCCGCACGATGGAGCGCGTGATGCTGGCAGCACCCGGCCATTGGCACAGCCACTATCATGGCAGTGAAACAAGCCTCTATCTGCAGCGGCATTACAGCTACAGCGACCGAATCCGCTACTACTGGAGCAACCTCGCCGCCATCGCCGCCGTCGACCGCCTGCGCAAGACACTCACTGGCGTGGTCATTCCCGAAACGCTGATGCGGCAGTTTCTGCCGACGCTGCCGGCGGCGCTTGGACCGGCTGCTAATCCCGAGGCGATTTTCCACGCGGCGATCGGCCAGGTTCTGGCCGACTACGATGCCGCCTGCCGAGGCGGGTGAATCCCTCAACGGCTTTGTCAGCCGCCGTGCCCAATGCTAGAGCGAAGGGCACAACCCTTGGCGGCCCTTTGACATCTGCATGAAACCAGTCATTTCGTTCGTCCTGCTCGCGGCCTTGCTCCTCGCCTTGCCCGCACGTGCTGACTGGAAGCCGGTCGAGAAAGTCGAAACCTATGCCATATCAGGGCAGAGCGGCCCCGAACTCTACGCCTCGATCGGCGAAGCGGGCCCGTTGCTGGGTAAAGGCCGGGTCATTGCGCACACCAATTTCAAGCTGACCTGGACCAGGGACTACAAGCCGCAAGGTGGTGCCTGCGTGCTCAAATCGGCGCGGCCGAAACTCATCATCACCTACACCTTGCCCAAGCCGGCCGCGCCGCTGGCCCCTGCCGTGCAGAAGAGCTGGGAGATTTTCGCCGCCGGGCTCGCCGCCCATGAAAAGGTGCATGGCGCGGCCATCGTCGAGATGGTGCACAAGATCGAAGCGATAAGCGTTGGTCTGACCGTCGCCGACGATCCCGCCTGCAGCAAGATCCGGACGGAGCTGACCCGGCAACTCGCCGAAATCTCGCTGGCGCAGCGGCAGGCCAGCCGCGACTTCGACAAAGTCGAATTCGGTCCCGGCGGCAATCTGCGGCAGCTGGTCTTCAATCTGATGACCGGGAAATAGAGCCGCATCGCGAACAGAGTCAGAATGCGACTCTATCTCTCTGTTTGACCACGATCTTTCGCGATCTGCCGATCACGCCTTGAGCCGCCTTGATCAGATCGCGCGGATGATGCCGCCGTCGACGCGGATGTTCTGGCCGGTGATGTAGCCGGCGCCTTCAGATGCAAGGAAGGCGATGGTCGCGGCGATCTCATCCGAGGTGCCGTAACGCTGCATCGGCACGCTGTCGCGGCGTTCCTCGGTGGCCGGCAGGCTGTCGATCCAGCCGGGCAGCACATTGTTCATGCGCACATTGTCGGCGGCGTAGGTGTTGGCGAAGATCTTGGTGTAGGCGGCAAGGCCGGCGCGGAACACGGCGGACGTCGGGAACATCGGGCTCGGCTCGACCACCCAGGCCGTCGAAATGTTGATGATGGCGCCGGCCTTCTGCTTGACCATCTGCGGCGCCACGATGCGCACCGGCCGGATGACGTTGAGCAGGTAGACGTCCATGCCGGTGTGCCATTGTTCGTCGGTGATCTCGAGGATCGGCGCGCGCGGTCCGTGGCCGCCGCTGTTGACCAGCACGTCGATGCGGCCGTAGCGCTCGAGCGTCAGGTCGACAAGGCGCTGCAGATCGTCATTCGACTGGTTGGAGCCGGTGACGCCGAGCCCGCCAAGCTCCTTGGCCAGCGCCTCGCCCTTGCCGGAGGACGACAGGATCGCAACCTTGAAACCGTCCGCCGCCAGGCGCTTGGCCGCGGCCGCGCCCATGCCGCTGCCACCGGCGACGACAACTGCTACTTTTTCTACACTCATGATGATTTTCCTTCGCGGGTTGGCGGGACTCTGAAAGCCCATGTTTCCGACCTTCGAGCAATGCTATAACCGGCCTTGCCATCTGGTTCGAACCAGAAAGTCTGAAATCAAGCTGTAGAAAAACTACTGGATGCCCGAAGCCTTCCTGAACCTGCCGCCGTTGAATGCGCTGCGCGCCTTCGAAGCCGCCGCACGCCACCTCAACTTCCGCATCGCCGCCGAGGAGCTGAACGTGACGCAAGGGGCGGTGGCGCAGCATATACGCGGGCTGGAAGCCGATCTCGGCGCAAAACTGTTCGAGCGGCTGCCGCGCGGGCTGGCACTGACCGACGAGGGCCGCGCCTATGTGCCGAATATCCGCCGCGCCTTCGATCTGATCTCGGAGGCGACGCTGCTGTTGCGCCCCGAACCGGCGCGGCTGACGATCAGCGTCACGCCGAGCTTTGCCACCAAATGGCTGATCCCGAAACTGCCGGAGTTCGTCGCGCACAATCCGCTGGTCGACCTCAGGATTCTGGCCAGCGAAAGCCTGTCGAGTTTTCAGGCCGATGGCGTCGACATTGCGGTCAGGCAAGGCCGCCCGCCCTTCGGCGCCGGACTGATGGTGGACCTGTTGTTCCCACAGCAGCTCGTCGCCATCTGCAGCCCTGCCCTGCTGCCCGCCGGTGAAAACGAGATCGCGCCAACCGACATCCAGCATGACGTCCTGCTTCACGACGCGCACAATCTGTGGCCGGAATTCATGGAAAAGGCGCTCGGCCTGAAGATGGCCACCGAGGCCAAACGGATGCGCTTCAACCAGACTGGCCTGGCGATCGATGCGGCCATTGCCGGCCAGGGCATCGCGCTGGCCAGCCGCTTCCTGGTCGTCGCCGACATCGCCGCCGGCCGGCTGGTGCAGCCGCTGCGTGCCGAAATGCGCGGCACGCAGGATTTCTATGTCGTGGTGCCACGCAAGCAACGACACCCCGAGCCGACGCAAGCCGTGCGGCAATGGCTGCTGGATGAGGGAGATGCGTTACCGCCCTCGCTGTAAGCGCCGCGTCACCGGGCGCCTCAGCGTTCAACCCCGCCGCGTAATGTCAGCCGCCACCGTCTTCGCTTCCCGGCCGATCTCCCTGAGCAGTCCGGTCACCGGATTGTAGAAGCCAACGAGATAGAGGCCGAGCTGCGAGGCGCGGGCGTTGACGCCGCTGCGTTCCGGTTGCAGCTCCGCCGGCAAAAATTTTTCGTAGCCCGGACGGTAGCCGGTGGCGAGGATGACGGCGTCGAAGGCTTGCTGCCTGCCGTCGGCGAACGCGGCGCCGTGCTCGGTGAAGCGCGCTATGTCGGGCGCGATCTTGATGGCGCCTTTGGTGATGGCGTCCACCGTGCCGACATCGATGACCGGGATGCGTCCGATCTCGTCGATCTGCTGCAGGATGCCCTGTTTCGGTCGCACAATGCCGTACTTTTCCAGCTTACCCAGCGCGAAATCGAGAATGATCGGGAACATCCAGTCGTTCAGCGCCTGCGGCATTGGCCGGCTGGCGATGCCGACCATCTGGATCGGCACGCCGAACAGTTGGCGCGGTACGATGTGGACGCCCCTGCGCACGGAAATGGTAGGCTTGGCGCCGCTTTCGGCGAGGTCGAGCGCGATCTCGGCACCGGTGTTGCCCATGCCGACGATCAGCACCGAGCGGTCGGCAAAGGGCGCGGCTTGCGAATAGTCGGCGCTGTGTAGCACCTCGCCCTTGAAGGTCTCGATGGCGGTGAGCCGGGGAATGATCGGCTCGGCATTGTTGCCGCTGGCGATGACGACATGGCGCGCCTTGAGGTTCTCCGATCCGGTCTCGACCAGAAACCCGCCGTCGTCGCGGCGAATGGATTTTACGGTCACGCCGAAGCGCGGGCGCAGATCGAATTTTTGCGCGTAATCGTCGAGGTAACGAACCACCAGTTCGCGCGGCACGTAGCGCGGATAATGCTTGGGAAAGGACTGGAACGGCAGCGAAGAGAACGACTTGACCGTATGCAGATGCAACCGTCGATAGTGCCGCCGCCAGGCGGGCGCCACCTCCCGGGCTTTTTCGAGGATGACAAAATCCACCCCTGCCCGCTTCAGGCAAGCGCCGACCGCTAGGCCGGCAGGGCCGGCGCCGACAATGACGACAGTGGTGTCCAAGCGATTCTCCTCCCGCCGGGCTGGCTGAGGCTATGCGCGGAGGAGCAGGCGGGACAAGTCACCCGTTGCGCAGCATCCCGGCCTTGGCCAGCGTCTCCATGCCATCGCAGAGATGTTTCTTCAGCACACGCACGGCTTCCACCGCGTCGCGCTTGCGGCAGGCGGCGAGCAGTTCGCGGTGTTCGGCCTGCGAGACGCCGCGATAGTCGAGGCTGGACAGGAGCATGCGGACATAACGGTCGGCGGCATTGTGGTGCGCCTCGATCAGGCCGAGCAGCCGGGCGTTGCCGCAGGCGCTGTAGAGCGCCAGGTGGAAAGTCCGGTTCAGCACACCCCAACGGGCGACATCGGGCTCGGCGTCGATGCGGGCGAGCACCTGCGCTGCCTCGTCGAGCTTTTCACTGCCAAGCGCTGGGATAGACAGGCTGAGCGCCTGGCTTTCGAGCAGGTCGCGCAACGCAAAGATCTCCCTGATCTCGGTGGCGTCCATACGGGCGACATGCGCGCCTTTGGTCGGGTGGATCTGGACGATGCCTTCGGCCTCGAGCTGGCGCAGCGCATCGCGGATCGGCATGCGGCTGAAGCCGAAGCGCAGCGCAAGCTCGTCCTGGCGGAGCGCCGTGCCGTCCGCCAGGCTGCCGTCGGCGATCGCCTCGCGCAGCACATTGGCGACCTGTTCGGCCACCGTCTGCGGCCGCTGCATTTCGGCAAATCCACTCATACGATCCCCTCTGCCAGCTGCTTCAGCGGCTCCTGCCGCCAACGTCATGGGCGCTGCCCTTCCTCCGCCTGCCGGCGCCAGACGTTCGAAAGCCAGGCGATTGGCTCTTCATCCGTACGCGTACACTCCCAGATTGTGACGGAGAGAAGGCCAAAGCTCCTGCCCCGGCGCTCGCTCCCCAGTTCTTCATGGGAAAGGTAAACGGCAGCGCCGACGACAACGGCCCCACTTTACACAACAAACATGAGCTTGCGCGAATATATGTACCTCGTATACTGGTATACGAGATACATAGGGAGGAGATCGTGGCGCAAACCGCTTCCGCCACCGGGGTCGACGCCATCGTCATCGGCGGCGGCATCGCCGGATGCACGCTGGCCTGGGAACTGGCGTCCAAAGGCGTCAAGACGGTTATCCTGGAGCAGACCCTGATCGCCGCCGAATCCTCGGGGCGCAACACCGGCACGCTGCTCAGCGGGCCGCAGCTGGAGGTGGTCGAAATGCTCGATGCCTGCGCCGCGATCTATGAGGAGCTTGCCGCCGGCCCGGTGCCGTTCGAGTTCGCCAGGATCGGCCATCTCTTGATTTCAGAAGACGAGCAGAGCTTCGAGGCGGCGGCCGAGATCGCCGAGCGCTACCGCGCCGCCGGGGTCACCATGGACAAGGTCAGCGGCGCGGAACTTGCGCGCGACCACAAGCGCATCGGCTTCAACGTCGCCGGCGGCTACCATGTCGGTCGCGCCTGGACCCTGGAGCCGATGGGCGCGACGCATGCCTTCGCGCACGCCGCGCGCGAGGCTGGCGCCACAATCCGCACCGGCCTGCGCGTCGCGCAGATCGTTTCGCGCAACGGCAAGGTCGAGGGTGTGCTGACCGACCAGGGCATCATCCCGGCCGATCTCGTTTTCATCGCCAATGGCCTGTGGATGTCCGACCTGCTCCGGCGCACCATCGGCGATGGACCGTTGCCCGGCCTGCCCTTCACCGCCGGCCGCGGCTGGCTGATCCAGCTCGGCAAGCTCGATTTCGAGTTGCCGTGGATCGTCGAGGAACTGACATGGCCGGACCAGGAGGAACTCGGGCGGCGCATGAGCCTGTCGGGGCTTGCCGATGTCGCTACACAACGGGACGACCAGCCGGCCGTCGAGGCCATCTGCCTCAACCCGATGCGCGGCGGCGACGCAAGGCTCGGCGCCTCGGTGCAGCCGGCGTTTCGCGATCTGGTGCGAAACACCGACATGGCTGCCCGCATCGCGGCGCGCACGCTGCGCATGCTGCCCGGCCTCGGCTCGCCCAGGGTGACCAATGTCTATCCTGGCAACCGCCCGATGCTGTCGGACGGGCTGCCTGTCGCCGGCCGCACCGCGATCGAGGGGCTGTACGTGCATGGTGGCATGGGCTCGATCGGCATGCATGCCGCCCCCGCTACCGCGCGCTGGCTGGCCGGCGCCGTGCTTTCGGGCGACGGCAATCCGCAGCAGGCATGGCTCAGGCCACAGCGATTTGCGGGATGGGAAGAATAAGTCTAGGCGACGTCGTGTGGATGTAGCCCATCGCGAGAGGAAGCCAGCGTTGCGCCCTAGCCGATATGCTCGGCCCGCAGCTTCTTCTTCATCTGCTGCAGCGTCGCCTCGCCGCCCGCCGCCAGCTCGTCGCCAATTGGTCATCGGCGTTGCGGTATTTGCTGCCCCAGGCGCCGAGCGTCGCCAGCACCGGCAACAGGTCGATGCCCGCCTCGGTCAGCCGGTAGATCGCCTTGAGCTTGTGCGTGGGGTCGTCGCTTTTGGTGACGATGCCCTCATCCTGCAGGGTCTGCAGCCGCTCGGCCAGTGTGCGCGACGAGATGCCCTCGTCGGACTGCAAAAATTCCCGGAAGTGCGTCTTCCCCGCGAAAATCATGTCGCGGACGATCAGCAGCGTCCAGCGGTCGCCAAGCAATTCGAGCGACAGGCTCATGGGACAGCCGGATCTTTCCCTGGTCGACATTTATATGGTTCCATTTTTAAATCACTTTACTATTGACATCATTTTCTCCTTGCGTCAATGGTTTCAAAAGTAAAGCATTTTTCATGCACTCAGATCGAGCGAGGAGAACGACGATGAGGAAGCTGATCCTGCAAATGCAGATGTCGGTCGACGGTTTTGTCGGCGCTGCCGGCAACGAACACTGGCAGCTCTGGGAATGGGGCGACAACTGCCCGTGGGACGACGAATTGAAGCAGGATTTCAATGCGGTGTTTGCCGGCATCGACACCATCCTGCTCAGCCGCAAGATGGCCGAAGAAGGCTACCTCAGCCATTGGGGCAATGCGGCGAAAAACTATCCGCGCGATCCCTTCTATGCTTTCGCGCAGCGTATCGTCGACGCGCGCAAGGTAGTGCTGACCGACAAGCTCGCGGCTTCGCGGTGGGAGCGCACGACGCTTGCCAGCGGCGACCTGCCGCGCGAGGTCAAGGCGCTGAAAGCCGAAGGTGCCGGTGACATGGCAGTGTTCGGCGGCGCCGGCTTTGCCTCGGCGCTGATCGCGGCGGGGCTGGTCGATGAATTCCAGCTGTTCATCAATCCGGCTGCGCTCGGCGACGGCGAGCGAATTTTCGACCAGGGCGGCTTCAGGCAACTGCGCCTCGTCGGCTCGAAAGCCTATGCCTGCGGCATGGTGGTGAACCGTTACGCCCCGGCTTGAGTTGGTTCAACATTTGAATCGGTGAACCGCTGCAACTCCTTGTTTTCAAGAGAGTTCCGGGCGGAGAACCGCTCTCCTGGAATTGCCTAGAAATTGATCTCGACCGAAGCAGCGCTGCGCTTCGCCGGCCCGTGAAACACCGCCTCGATGTTGTTGCCGTCGGGGTCCAKSAGGAAGGCGGCGTAGTAACCGGGATGGTAGGGCCGCTCGCCCGGCGCGCCGTTGTCGGTGCCGCCGGCATCAAGGCCGGCCGTGTAAAAGGCGTCGACCATGGCGTTGTCCCTGGCCTGGAAGGCCAGATGATGGCGCCCGGTCAGTTGCCCCCTCGCCGCCCGGCTGTCGAGGCTGGAGATGAACAGCTCGTCCGCCCAGAAATAGTCCTCGGCCTCACCACTGATCGGAATGCCGAGCACCTTAAAGACGGCTTCATAGAAGCTCCGGCTGGCCTTGAGGTCCCTGACCACCAGCTGGACGTGGTCGATGAGGCGGCCGCGATGCAGCTCCATGAGCGATCTCTCCCGTTTACGAGATCACAAAGCTAGGAGCCTGTCCCCGTATTTGGGTGTGGAATGAGCGGTCGGCGGCGGGCTGCGCCTAGACAGCTGGATTACGGCGTGATTCTTTGGGGCATGAGCAAGACGTTTCGCCCCTGGCTGATCGATCAGCCGCAGCTGTTTCCGGC
>NZ_JBFUEY010000040.1:0-25351 GCF_056403715.1 Mesorhizobium sp. P2_F5
GACCATGTCCCTCATCGACATACGCAACAACACGCCGACGCAACTCAAGCGGTAGCGGCTTGCCCATCGCGGTCTCCTTTCAACCGCAATGAATCACGAACTCAAATCAAGGGGAATCCTGAATCCCTTAAATCGCGACACGCTTTAGCTGGCCATTCTGATAGGCGGCATTCTTAGACAAACGTCGCGGCATGGATCCTCGGGTCTGCGCGTCCGCTTCGTTTCCGCTCCGCCCGTGGATGACGACGACGCGGCAGTGCATTCCGCCAAAAACAAAAAAACCGACGTCAGCTTGCTTCTGACGTCGGTCATTTAGGTTTTGGGATCGTCGCACCCGGTCTCTCCCTAGGGGGAAAGTCCGAGGTTGGTTCGATCCGACGCAGACCCGTGGGCGGGGGGCTTGGGGTTTACGAGCCGGTGCCGGACCGAACCGTCTCAGGCAACGCCGGTAAATTCGTCGGACATTGGGGCATGAGCGCGGATAAAATAAGGCAGGAATGTGGCAAAGCATCACCAATTCAAACACCGCGTTTTATAAAAGTGACTGGACGTTGCGAAAACAGCGCAGCCCCAAGGATGGTTAGCCGGGTCTTGCAATTCCACCGCGAACACGCCAACTTCTGCAAGCGAGATTCATTTTTAAAGGGATCGCGGTATGACCGATCGCAGCGGTGGGACGGAGGATGGGGACGCATCCGCAATATTGATCCCGCTGCACGAGGCGCGACGCGAACGCCTCGACCAGCCGGTTCGCTTCGACCGGCGTGAACTCGATGAGATCCTGAGGCTCTACGGACGCATGGTCGCCGCCAATGAATGGCGCGACTATGCCATCGATCATCTCGCTGATCGCGCTGTGTTTTCGGTCTTCCGCCGGGCCAGCGAAGTGCCGCTGTTCCAAATCGTCAAAGACCCGAAACTGGCGCGCCGGCAAGGCGCTTTCGCCGTCATCGCCGCCGGCGGCCGCATCCTCAAGCGCGGCCAGGAACTTGGCCGCGTGCTCGGCGTCTTCGATGCCAAGCTGAAGATTGTCCAAGCTTGACGCTGAAGAATTGGGGAATTGAGGAACTGAAGAGTTGAAGAAAAGGGCACCTGACGGCCGATATAACCGCCGCCCGTTATTCTCAGCTCTTCAAATCCTCAACTCTCCAGTTCTTCAACTCCTCAATTCCTCATCTCCTCAGGCCCTGGCGAAACTTCCGCTCCGGCAGCGATTCTGCGTCGGGCGGAACCGACGCGCCACCATTCAGCGACAGCTGCATGAACACCGTGTCCAGCCAGCGCCCGTGCTTGTAGCCGGAGCCTTCCAGGCGGCCGGAATGGCGAAAGCCGAGCTTTTCATGCAGCCGCACCGAGGCGCTGTCGGCATGACCGTCGCCGATCACCGCTATGATCTGGCGAAAACCCGCGACCCGGCAGGCCTCGATCAGCGCCTGCATCAGCAGCAGCCCGACGCCCTGGCCCTTGGCATCAGGCGCGACATAGACCGAATCCTCGACGATGAAGCGGTAGGCCGGGCGTGGCCGGAAGGCGCCGGCATAGGCGTAGCCAAGCAATGCTCCATCCTTTTCGGCGGCCAGATAGGGAAAGCCGCCTCCCGTCAGGCTGTCGAAGCGCGCGCCCATCTCGGCACGGGTGGGCGGCTCCAGCTCGTAGCTCGCCGTGCCATGCGTCACCGCATCGGCGTAGATCTCGGTGATTCGGTCGAGGTCGCCCTCCAGGGCCGCGCGTATGGAAATAGTGCTCATAATTTGTGCAAACGATTCATCTGCCTGCCATCACAGCAAAGGCCGGCACAAAAGAAAAGGGCGGCCGTTGGGCCGCCCTTTCAATATCAGCTGGTCCAGTTGCCTGGATGGAGACCGCTTAGCGGCGGTCGCCCATGAACTGCAGCAGGAACATGAACAGGTTGATGAAGTCGAGATAGAGCCTCAACGCGCCCATGATCGCCTTGCGGCCGGCAACGTCGGCCTGGTCGCCTTCGTAGTACATTTCCTTGATGGTCTGCGTGTCATAGGCGGTAAGGCCGGCGAAGATCAGCACGCCGATCGCCGAGATGGCGAAGCCGAGCGCCGACGACTGCAGGAAGATGTTGATCAGCATGGCGATCACCAGGCCGACCACGCCCATGACCAGGAACGAGCCGAACGCCGAAAGATCGCGCTTGGTCGTGTAGCCATAGAGCGACAGTCCGCCGAAGGCGGCCGCCGTGGCGAAGAAGGTCTGGGTGATCGAGGCGCCGGTGTAGACCAGGAAGATGGTCGACAGCGACAGGCCGACCAGGCCCGAATAGACCCAGAAGGTCGTCTGCGCCGCAGCCACGCTCATCGACTGGATCCTGAACGACAGGAAGAAGACGGCGGCGAGCGGGGCCAGGATGACCACCCAGCGGAAGGCGCTGGCGTAGATCAGCGTGCCGAAAGCGGTCAGCTGTCCGTCGCCGGTGACGGCGAGCTGGAAAGCGCCCCAGGCGGCGATGCCGGTGATGAGGAGGCCAAGCCCCATCAAATTATAGACCTTCAGCATGTAGCTGCGCAGGCCCTGGTCGATGTCGGCGCGTGCGCCCGGCACGGCCGAAGTCTGGTAGTTGCGAATGGGCTCAGCCATTGGAATCCTCTGTTGCTTCTGCCCCGTACGGTGTCAGGCCCTTCCGGACCTGGGCGCCGCTGGCGGGGCTCCAGCATGCCTGTGGCGAAATATGATGGTTCTTGACGTCAAGAACAAGACCGTAACGGCCTGCAACGCTTGGTGAAACGCCGGAAGCCGGTTTTCTTAGGCCTCTGACACTGCACATTACCAAGATTTAACCGGATTGGCCGGTTTCGCCCGGCGCTGCCGCCTACAATTCAGAGGTCGCGCAGCACCGGCGCTGCCTTGTGGCCGAGCACCCGCCAGGTGCCGGCAAGGCCGATCCCAACGGTGATCACCAGCGCAAACACCAAAGTCGCCACCGCGACCTCCGGCATGAAATGCGATGGCAGCGTCATGATGCGGGCAACGATGTACCAGGCCGCGATGCCGCCTGCGGCCAGCGCGAACACTGCGGTGGCGAGCCCGATCAGCATATATTCGAGCGAAAACGCCGTGATCAGCGTCCGCCTCGTTGCGCCCAGCGTCTTCAGCACCACGGCATCGTGGATGCGAGCGCGGTTGCCGGCGGCGAGCGCGCCGGCCAGCACCAGCACCGAAGCGATCAGCGCCACGCCGGCCACAGCCCGGATCGCCGTGCCGAGCTGGCCGACCAGCCGGTTGATGACATCGAGCGCGTCCTTGACCCGGACCGTCGTCACCGCCGGGAAGGCGCGGGTTACGGCGTTGAGCAGGCGGGCATCATCTGCTGCCGTGACATCCTTCTCGCTCAGCGTCGCCAGCCAGCCATGCGGCGCGCCGGCGAATGTGTTGGGCGAGAACACCATGACGAAATTGATGCCCATCGTCTCCCATTGCACCTGCCGGAAATTGGCAATCTTGGCCGTCACATTGCGGCCCAGCACATTGACGGTGACGGTGTCGCCGAGTTTCAGCCCGAGCGCCTTGCCTTCATCGTTGGAGAACGAAACCAGCGGCTCGCCGGTATAGCTGTCCGGCCACCAACTGCCTTCGGTCAATGTCGCGTTGGCCGGCTGTTTGGCGTCATAGGTCAGGCCGCGGTCGCCGCGCAGCACCCAGGCGCCTTCCGCCGGCACATTGGCCTTGTCGACATCGACGCCGTTCAACGCCATCACCCGGCCGCGCAGCATCGGCACTTTGACCAGCGTGCCCTTCGGCGCCTCTTTGCCCACCAGCGTCGAGAAGGCGTCGACATCGCCGTTCTGGATGTCGACGAAGAAGAAATTCGGCGCCCGCTCCGGCAGGCTGCCGGAGATCTGCTGCCTGAGATTGCCGTCGATCAGCGCCAGCGTCACCAGCAGCGTCAACCCCAAACCCAACGACAGCACGACAGATGGCGTCAACGCGCCGGGACGATGGATGTTGCCGATGGCGAGCCGAAGCGCGACCGAGCGCACGCGCGGGCTTTTGCGCGCCACCCATTGCACCAGCGCGCCGACGAGGCGCAGCACCAGAAAGGCAAAGATCGTCGCGCCGACAAAGATCGAAGCAATGCGCTGGTCGCCGGAAAACAGGATGGCCAGCGCCGCCAAAGCGAGCGCTATACCGACCGCCGTGGCGAGATAGGGCAGGCGCGGAAAGCCGCGACCTTCAAACCCCATTTCGCGAAACAAAGCGGTTGCCGGCACGTCGCGGGCGCGGCCGAGCGGCAACAGCGCAAAGGCCAGCGTCACCAGCAGCCCGAACAGTGCCGCCATGGCGAGCGCACCCGGATAGAAACCGCCCTCGGCCGGCACCGGAATGACTGACTGGAGCGCAGCACTCGCCGCAAATGGCATGGCCGCGCCAAGGATGAGGCCGAGCACGATGCCGAGGCCGGCGATCATCAGGATCTGCACGAGGTAGACGGTGAAGACAAAGCCGCCCGAGGCGCCGAGGCTCTTGAAGGTGGCGATGACGCCGCGCTTGCCGTCGAGATAGGCGCGCACCGCATTGGCGACGCCGACGCCGCCGACCACCAGCGCCGTCAGCCCGACCAGCGTCAGGAATTGCGAGAAGCGTTCGATGTTGGAGGACAGCGCCGGTGCGGCGTTAGAGCGTGTGCGGATTGACCAGCCGGCTTCGGGGAAATCGCTCGCTGCCTGATCCTGGATGGCCTTGAGATCGGCCTCGCTGGCACCGGCCGGCAGCCGCACCTTGTAGGCATTCTCGACCAGGCTGCCCGGCTGGATCAGCCCGGACGCGGCAAGCCCGGCGGTCGAGACCATCAGCCGCGGCGCAAAACCGAAACCGTCCGACACCGCATCCGGTTCGCTCACCAACCTGGCGCGCAGCTCGAAGGTCGCGCTGCCGAGCTTCAGCCGGTCACCGATCTTCACATTGAGCCGGTCGAACAACAGGTCGGGCGCCGCGGCGCCGAAGATTCCGGATTTCTCGCCGAACAGATCCTGTCTGCCAAGCCGCGGCTCGGTGTCCAGGACGCCATAGAGCGGGTAGGCGTCGTCGACTGCCTTGGCCTCGACCAGTGCCTGGTCGGAGCCGTCTTCCAGCCGCGCCATCGAGCGCATGTTGACGCTGTGCGACACAGCCCCCAGGCGATCGAGGAAGGTGCTTTCGGCCGGCGTCGTATCGCGCTGGTTGATCTGGAAACGCAGATCGCCGCCAAGCAGCATCTGGCCCTGGTCGGCAACGCCGGCGGTGATCGCCTGCGCCACCGAATTGACGCCGCCGATCGCGGCAACGCCGAGCGCGATGCAGGCCAGGAAGATCAGGAAGCCGGACAGCCCACCGCGCATTTCGCGCAGCGAAAAGCGGAACGCGAGTTTCAGCGTCTGCGGCAATGGCATCAGGCCGGCACCTTGAGCGGCGCGACCGGCGCATCCTCGATGCGGCCCGAGCGCATCGACACCTGGCGCGAACAGCGCGCCGCAAGGGCGGGATCATGGGTGACCAGCACCAGTGTCATGCCGCGCTCGGCCGCCTTGGCGAACAGAAGGTCGGCAACCTGCCGCCCCGTCGCCTGGTCGAGATTGCCGGTCGGCTCGTCGGCGATGAGAATGCGCGGCGCCGGCGCCAGCGCCCGGGCGATCGCCACGCGCTGCTGTTCGCCGCCGGACAATTCGCCGGGATAGTGGGTGACGCGGTCGCTCAGGCCCACGGCCGCAAGCTCGCGCGCGGCCACGCCGAATGGATCGGCATGGCCGGCCAGTTCCAGCGGCACCGCGACATTTTCGAGCGCTGTCATGTTGGGAATGAGATGGAACGACTGGAAGACGATGCCGATGTTTCGGCCCCGAAACGATGCAATTTGATCCTCGCTTTTGCCGTTAAGCGATTCGCCGGCGATGCGCACCGTGCCCGAATCGACCCTCTCCAGCCCGGCCAGCACCATCAGCAAAGTCGACTTGCCGGAGCCGGAAGGGCCGACGATGCCGGTTGCTTCGCCGCGCACAACGTCAAGGCTGACACCTTTCAGCACATGGACGGATGATGCCCCTTGGCCGAGGGTCAGGGATATGTCTTTCAGCTCGATGACGGCTTCTGTCACAATTAAAGCGTCCTATATCAGGATGAAGGCTCTGCCTGCCGGAAGCCGTCGCCGGAAGAATTCTTGGTCATATGGGGCCTGCCGCATGTCTTTCAAACGCTCGATTGCCGCAGGGCTGATCCTTTTCTCCGCGATTTGCGGCGCCATTTCGTCGGCGCGGGCGGAGACATTCACCATCGTCGGCTTCGGCGACAGCCTGATGGCGGGCTTTGGCCTCGGTCCCGGCGAAGGTTTTACCGACAAATTGCAGGCAGCCCTTCGCGCCAAGGGCCATGACGTCACCGTCGCCAATGCCGGCGTCTCCGGCGACACGACAAGCGGCGGCCTGGCGCGGCTCGACTGGTCGGTGCCAGACGGCACCAAGCTCGTCATCCTCGAGCTCGGCGCCAACGACATGCTGCGCGGCGTTTCGCCCAATATCGCGCAAAAGAGCCTGGACGAGATGCTGGCGAAGCTGAAAGCGCGCAAGATCGCCGTGCTTTTGGCCGGCATGCGCGCCGCGCCCAATCTCGGCGCTGACTACCAGACCGCCTTCGATGCGATCTATCCGAAGCTGGCCGCGAAATACGATGTGCCGCTTTATCCGTTCTTTCTCGATGGCGTTGCCGGCGAGAGCGGGTTTCAGCTCGAGGACGGCCTGCACCCCAATGCCAAGGGCGTCGACCGCATGGTCGAGCGCATCCTGCCCACGGTGGAGAAGGCGATTGCAGCAGTCGAGGGCGGAGCCTGAAGCGGGATCTTCGCTTCTGACGAAACCTTCCGTAAGGGAAACATTAGGGAAAGCCTGCGACCAACAAACCACTTGCCCCGCTTGAATATCGATGATTCGCTAGGGGCATCGTTCGATTCGAGGAAGGGAGGCTCACCATGCCGCGTCTTTTCACCGCCCTCGAAATACCGCGTGACGCCGCTCTTTCGCTGTCCCTGCTCAGGGGTGGCCTGCCCGGGGCGCGCTGGATCGATGTCGAAAACTACCACATGACGCTGCGCTTCATCGGCGATGTCGAAGGCCATGTCGCCGACGAGATCGCCAACGCGCTCGACCGGGTTCACCGCCCGTCCTTCTCGCTGACGCTGTCCGGCGTCGGCGCCTTTGGCCAGAAGAAACCGCATGCCGTCTGGGCCGGCGTCTTCGCCTCGCCCGACCTGTCGGCGCTACAAGGCGAAATCGACCGCATTTGCCAGCGGCTTGGGCTGCCTGCCGATCCACGCAAGTTCACACCGCATGTGACGTTGGCGCGCCTGCGCAATTCGAGCCCGCTCGACGTCGCGCAATATCTGTCGGCGCGCGGCAATTTCTCGACGCTGCCGTTCCGCGTCGGCCGCTTCGTCTTGATGTCGTCGCGCGATTCGGTCGGAGGCGGCCCCTACATCGTCGAGGAGGCGTGGCCGCTGTCCGGCGTCGATGCCCGCGCCTCGAGCAGCTTCGCCAGCGCCTCCGACGCTTCTCGGATCATGCGGTAGACCGAAGCGAAGGCTTCCGCCCCGTCATAATAGGGATCCGGCACGTCGCGGGTTTTTCCCTGCGCGAACTCCGCCAGCAGATGGATGCGTTCGCCGGCATTGGCCGGCGCCAGCGCTCTGAGGTCGCGGACATTCTGCCGGTCCATGCCGAGGATCAGGTCGAATCGCGAAAAATCTTCCGGCCTGACCTTGCGCGCCCGCTGCCCGGAAATGTCGATGCCGTGACGGGCCGCGATCGCGATCGAGCGCGGGTCGGGCGCTTGGCCGAGATTCCAGCCGCCGGTCGCCGCAGAATCCAGCATCATGTCGCGGCCGCGTTCCGCCAGCACGGCGCGAAGCACGCCTTCCGCGAGTGGCGAGCGGCAGATGTTGCCGAGGCAGACAAACAGTATGGAATTTATCGGCTTTACGCTCATTCGATATGCGCCGTTTGTGCATTTGGAACCCCAAAACGCAAAGCACTTTCGGGCGACTTGCATTATGGTGAGGGTTAAAATCTGGGATAGCACGGGAAATCATCATGACGAGAGAGAAACTGGGCAAGGACGCCATCGTCGCTGCCCTAACCGAACTGGGCGGCTGGTCATTGGCTACCGACGGCGCTTCGATCAAGCGCAGCTTCGTCTTCAAGAATTTTTCCGAAGCCTTCGCCTTCATGACCCGCGTCGCGCTGGCTGCGGAAAAGATGGACCATCACCCCGACTGGTCGAATGTCTACAAGACGGTGGACGTGACGCTGAACACCCACGATGCCGGTGGCGTCACCGCGCTCGACATCGCGCTGGCCAAGAAGATGAACGGGTATTTCGGCGGCTGACCGTCCGGCTTTGCAACGCGCAAGTGCCGGGAAATCGGCGCCGTCCTCTTGTAGCGGACCTGCACTTCCACCACATTTTCCGCTGGCAGCCGCGCGCAACACGCTGCGCGACGGTCTGCAAAGGAGACATTGATGGCGCAACAACCCGGTTTTGATTTCTTCGGCTTCGGCGGCAAGCTGGGCGATGAAAGCGAAGTGCGCGCCAAATTCTGGCGCACGGCCAAGAAGGCCGCCCGGCAGATTCCGTTCATGGAAGAGGTGGTCGCCGCCTATTACTGCGCGCTCGACAAGAAGACGCCTTTACGCGCCAAAGGCGTATTGCTCGCCGCGCTCGGCTATTTCGTGCTGCCGGTCGACGTCATCCCCGATTTCGTCTTCGGTCTTGGCTTCACCGACGACATCGCCGTACTGACGGCCGCGATCACTGCCGTCAGCGCCCACATCACCCCTGCACACCGCAAGGCTGCCAAGGAGGCGATTGCCGACAAGAGCTGAATCGGCCGTCGCATTGGCAACTGGTTCAGAGGAAATCCGGCGCTCAAACAGGGCGATAGCGGCCCGGCTTCGGGTTCCGCTGCGGCCGTTGAAAAAGTCAAACTCTTGCCGCTTTCGTGGCCTCCAAGTCGCCGAAGGGACATTGCGAAAGCCGTTTTTCAAGAAGCGGCGCGGAAATGGCGGTGGTTTCCATGGGTGAATGTCCTTTTCCGAGGGAAATTCACCGTTTGGTAACCCAGATTAAATCAAAATGAAGCGACGGGCAGGACGCCAAGCCGGCCTGCCCCCGCACCATTTGGAATACGGGAAAAACGATGCGCGGATTGATTGCACTAGTCTCGAGCCTGGTCCTGGTGGCCTCTGCAGCGCCGGCGCTGGCGCAGCAGGCGACCAAGATCGGCCAGCACAACGCCTGGGGCACCTACAGCTATCAGGCGCAGGGCGGCAAGGTCTGCTACGTCTTGACCGTGCCGACCGACAAGCAGCCGCCGACGCTCGACCATGGCGACATGTTCTTCTTCGTCAGCCAGCGGCCGGGCCAGCAAGTGTCCTACGAGCCGCAATTCATCGCCGGCTACACCTTCCAGGAAGGCTCCAAGGCCACCGTCACCATCGACAAGAAGTCGTTCTCCATGTTCACCCGCGGCAAGTCGGCCTGGGTGGAGAACGCAGCCGAAGAGCCGGTGCTGATCGCCGCCATGAAGACCGGCACCGACATGAAGGTGTCGGCGAAGTCCGGCCGCGGCAACACGACGACCTATGTGTTTTCGCTGAAAGGCATCTCGGCCGCGCTGACGTCCATCGCCAAGTGCAAGTAGGCCAATTGGCCTGACGGAATTTGAATGAAGGCCGGGCCTCAGGGTCCGGCCTTTACTTTTGACGAACTGCCACTCAGTTGGGTGATGCCTCCGCCCGCCGGCGCCGGATCGCCTCGGCGATGAAGACGCGGGACAGCGCGTGGTAGAGCGGCTCGTGCGAGATCAGCCGCGCCGTGCCGTAGCCGAGCATCGAGGCGCACATCAGCCCAATGACATTGTCGTGGTTGCCGGTCATTTCGAGGATGATGACGAAGGCCGTCATCGGCGCCTGCACGACGCCGGCGAAATAGCCGGCCATGCCGAGCAGCGCAGCAACGCCTGTGCCGGCGCCGAAGATGAGGCCGAGCGTGCTGCCGATACCGGCGCCGACCGCCAGCGACGGCGCAAAAATGCCGCCGGGGATGCCTGAGATCATCGACAGCAGCCCGGCCGCGAATTTTTCGGCAAAGAACAACCAGGGAAGTGGCGCGCCTTCGACGGCGCTGCGCGCCTGGGCGTAGCCGGTGCCGTAGGTCAGCCCGCCGGAAGCGATGCCGATCGCTGCTACCGCCAGCCCGCAGACGGCCGCCACCAGCAGCGCGCAGCGCAACGGCTGGCCGGTGTTCCAGCGCCGGATCCGCCGCGTCGCCTTCAGCGCCAGCAGCGAAAACAGCGCGCCGAGTCCGCCGCCGATGATGCCGCAGGCCAGCACCAGCGGCCAGTCGGCGGCAAAGGCAATGGTCTCCTTGGCGATGCCGAAATAGGTGTAGTTGCCGACCAGGCCCAGCGAAGCGAGACCGGCCAGGATCACCGCCGTCAACACCAGCCCGTTGGTGCGCGCCTCATAGGTGCGGCCCATCTCCTCGATGGCGAACACGATGCCGGCGAGCGGCGTGTTGAAGGCCGCCGCAATGCCGGCGGCCGAGCCGGCGAGGATCAGGCCGCGCGCCTGCGCCATGCCGCCCCAGCGCGCCACCTGCAGCGTCACCGAGGCGCCGACCTGAACCGTCGGGCCTTCGCGGCCGATCGAGGCGCCGCAGAACAGGCCGATGACGGTGAGCGCGATCTTGCCCACCACCAGCCTGAGCGACAGGATATGGCTACGGTCCTCGTCGTCGCGCAGGTGGCGCGCGGCGATCGCCTGCGGAATGCCGCTGCCCTGCGAGCCCGGAAAGAAGGAGTAGGCAAGCCAGGCGCACAGCACGAAGCCGAGCGGCGTCATCACGAGCGGCAAATAGAAGCGCCAGCCGCCGTCGTCACCGGTAACGAGGCGGAACAGCGCCTGCGCTTGGTCGGCCAGCATCGCGAACAGCACGCTGATCAGTCCGATCGAGATCGCGCCGGCCCAGAACACCAGCCGCGGCTGCCAAACGCGCCGCGACCCCCACATGGCGCGCGAGCGCCGCAGCATGGGATATCGTCGCGATGTGCCGGCCATGTCTGTCCTCGTGATCGAAGCCCAGCCCTAGCACAGGCTGAGAGCCGATCAAGACTGCGAGGTCAGTCCGTGAAGGCGCCGGCATTCACTTCTTCCCGCCGACTTATGCGCCGGCGAGAAGAAGTAAGGGCCTTGCTCACATGGCCATTTTTTCACATTCGGCCTGGGCCTTCTTGGTCGACGTGTCGATCATGAAGGCCTTGCCCGTGGCGTCGGTCATCATCATCATGCAGTGCTTGATGGGTTTTGCCATCTTCATCATCTCGGCGCCCATCTTGGCGTCCGGCATCATGGTGCCCATGTGCCCGTCCGGCATGATTGCCGTCACCTGCCCGCCCTTCATCATGGTCATGGTGCCCATCGCATCCTCGGCAAACGCCGGCGCGGCGGACAGGCCGATGAGACCGGCAACAACAATAAGCTTGATTGAATGCATTCCGCGTACTCCCATTTTTGCAGGGGCATAGTCGCCCCTTTCAGATTTCGCGATGCGCTGCGAACTGTTACGCCAACACGAACATGTGATCGGTTTTTCGCGATGGGATGGCGCTGCGCCGCCCACGACGGGTCAGCCGGACGATGGATCGGCAGGCCGCAACATTCGCCGCCCCGCATGACTCTCGCCGCAAGCTGTGCTATGCGCCGCGCTTCATTTCCGGCACGATGCATGAAATCGGCCGCAAATCGCTTATATCAGAGCAGCCATGACCCTTTCTTTCGATCTCACCACTGAGGGTGCCCGCGATGCGTTGCGCGCCCGCACGGCTTCGGCCGAGAAGCCGTCGCTGATCGGCCTGACCCGGGCCGAACTCGGTGAAGCCCTTGTCGGGGCCGGCATCGTGCCCGAGCGCCAGGCGAAAATGCGCGCCCAGCAGCTCTGGCACTGGATGTATGTGCGCGGCGTCTCCGACTTCGCCGGCATGTTCAACATCTCCAAGGATTTGCGCGCCGAGTTGGACAAGCATTTCACCGTGGCGCGGCCGGAGATCGTCGAGGAGCAGATTTCCGCTGACGGCACGCGCAAGTGGCTGTTTCGCTTTCCGCCGCGCGGCGCCGGCCGTCCGGTCGAGATCGAAACCGTCTACATCCCCGAGGAGGGACGCGGCACGCTGTGCATCTCCTCGCAGGTCGGCTGCACGCTGACCTGTTCGTTCTGCCACACTGGCACGCAGAAGCTGGTGCGCAATTTGACGGCGGAAGAAATCCTCGCCCAATTGCTCACCGCCCGCGACCGGCTCGGCGACTTCCCCGACCGTGACACGCCCGACGGCGCCATTGTGCCGGCCGAGGGCCGCAAAGTCTCCAACATCGTCATGATGGGCATGGGCGAGCCGCTCTACAATTTCGAGGCAGTGAAGAAGGCGCTGCTGATCGCCTCCGACGGCGACGGGCTGTCACTGTCCAAGCGGCGCATCACGCTGTCGACCTCCGGCGTGGTGCCCGAGATTTTCCGCACCGGCGAGGAGATCGGCGTCATGTTGGCGATCTCGCTGCACGCCACCAATGACGATCTGCGCGACCTCCTGGTGCCGATCAACAAAAAGTATCCATTGAAGGAACTGATCGCCGCCTGCCGCGCCTATCCAGGCCTGTCGAACGCCAAGCGCATCACCTTCGAATATGTGATGCTGAAGGACGTCAACGATTCCATCGAGGACGCCAAGGGGCTGATCAAGCTGCTGAAGGGCATTCCGGCCAAGATCAATCTGATCCCGTTCAACCCGTGGCCGGGCACCAACTACCAGTGCTCGGACTGGGAGACGATCGAGAAGTTTGCCGACTACATCAACAATGCCGGCTACGCCTCGCCGATCCGCACCCCACGCGGCCGCGACATCCTGGCCGCCTGCGGTCAGCTGAAGTCGGACTCCGAGCGCATGCGTAAGGTCGACCGGCTGGCCCTGGAAGCGATGATGATTGCGGGGCACGGCGAGGCGTGAGCCGCCTCATCGCCTACCTCGTCCGCTTCGCCGTCATCCTGTTCGGTTATATCGTCGCTTCGCTGGCGGCGAGCGCCTTTCTCAACATCCTGTTCCTAGCTTCCGTCGGTTTTATACGGGATGATGCGCACCCGATGGCGGCGACGGCGCTCTATTTTTCGATCCCCTTCGTGGCGCTGTTTGTCGCCTATTTCGCTTTCATACCGGCGGTGGTCGCCATCCTGATCTCTGAGATCCTCAGCCGCCGCGACTGGCTGTTCTATGCGCTGGCGGGCGGCGTCGTGGCCGCGGCCTTCCTCGGCTTCGTCCACCAGAACGCGGATTTCGACGTCACCGACCCGCGCGCCATCGCCGCCGTGATCGGCTGCGGCATGGTCGGCGGCATCTTTTACTGGCTAAGCGCCGGCCGTTGGGCCGGAAGCTGGTGGCAGGCCGCTACTTCGCCTGAGCGGTCAGGATCTTGAGCGCGAAGGCCGAAAACACCCCGGCAAAGAGATAGTCGACTACCCGCGTCACCCGCGGGCTGGCCTTCATCGCCGCCGAGAACTTTTCCGCGGCAAACACCATCGGCGCCGTCACCGGAATCGACAGCACGATGAACATGACGCCAAGGAAGAACAATTGTCCCGGCGCGTTCGGATCATGCGCGGAGACGAATTGCGGCAGGAACGTCATGAAGAACAGGATGATCTTCGGGTTGAGCAGATTGACGCCGAGCCCGGCGGCCCAGCTGCGGAACAGCGAAATCTGCGGTTCACTCTTCTTCTGCGGCGAAAACGCCGAGCCCTTAGTGAGCGCCTGCCATGCCAGGAAGACGAGATAGGCGGCGCCAAAAATCTTCAGCACGAGGAAGGCCATCGGCGAGGCGACGATCAACGCCGAGATGCCGACCGCCACCAAGGTGGTGTGGATCAGCGTGCCGCACAGCGCGCCGGCCAGCGAGGCAAGGCCGGCGGCGCGGCCCTGGCTCAGCGTGCGCGAGACGAAAAGGGTCATGTCCGGGCCGGGTGTGATTGCCAGGATCATGGTGGCGATGGCGAACTGGATTAGCGTCGTGGTATCGGGAATGAAGGACATTGGCGGCCCCTGGCAGAGCATCGAACCCAAAAGTGGAAGCCGGTTTTGGGAGAATCCGAT
This sequence comes from Mesorhizobium sp. P2_F5, assembly GCF_056403715.1. NCBI lineage: Bacteria > Pseudomonadati > Pseudomonadota > Alphaproteobacteria > Hyphomicrobiales > Phyllobacteriaceae > Mesorhizobium > Mesorhizobium sp. P2_F5. The sequence goes on from NZ_JBFUEY010000040.1 coordinate 14,186, forward strand.
GCTTAAACAAAATGGATGCGCAGCCCTATAGCGCAGGCGCCGAGGCCCTTCCAGCCGCTGACGGCCGCAGCATCTGGTCCAGCCTTGATCGACGTTCGTCCCTTGCGCTGGCCGGAAAGCCCGTGATACCTCGCCCGCGAAGAACCCTTGTCGCGGAACCGCCAACAATGTCGAAGACCAAACACGTCAAGAAGGTCGTGCTCGCCTATTCCGGCGGCCTCGACACCTCCATCATCCTGAAATGGCTGCAGATCGAACTCGGCGCCGAAGTCGTCACCTTCACCGCCGATCTCGGCCAGGGCGGCGAGCTGGAGCCGGCGCGCAAGAAGGCCGAGATGATGGGCATTAAGGACATCCGCGTCGTCGATGTGCGCGAGGAATTCGTGTCGGACTTCGTCTTCCCGATGTTTCGCGCCAACGCCGTCTATGAAGGCACCTACCTGCTCGGCACCTCGATCGCCAGGCCGCTGATCTCCAAGCATCTGGTCGAGATAGCCAGGGAGACCGGCGCCGACGCGATTGCACATGGCGCCACCGGCAAGGGCAACGACCAGGTCCGCTTCGAGCTTTCGGCCTATGCGCTGAACCCCGATATCAAGGTGATCGCGCCATGGCGCGACTGGTCGTTCAAGTCGCGCACCGACCTGATCAACTTCGCCGAGCAGCACCAGATCCCGGTGGCGAAGGACAAAAGAGGCGAAGCGCCCTTCTCGGTCGACGCCAACCTCCTGCACTCGTCTTCCGAGGGCAAGGTGCTGGAAGATCCGTGGAGTGAGCCGCCGGAATTCGTCCACCAGCGCACCGTCTCGCCGATGGACGCGCCGGACAAGGTCACCGAGATCGAAATCGAGTTCCTGAAGGGCGATCCGATCGCGCTCAACGGCAAGAAGCTGTCACCGGCTGAGATGCTGACCGCCCTCAACGATCTCGGCCGCGACAATGGCATCGGCCGGCTCGACCTGGTCGAGAACCGCTTCGTCGGCATGAAGTCGCGCGGCGTCTACGAAACGCCCGGCGGCACGATCCTGATCGTCGCCCACCGCGCCATCGAGTCGATCACCCTCGACAGGGGTGCCGGCCACCTCAAGGATGAGTTCATGCCGCGCTATGCGGAACTCATCTACAACGGCTTCTGGTTTTCGCCCGAGCGGCTGATGCTGCAGGCGATGATCGACAAGAGCCAGGAAGACGTCGAAGGCACGGTGCGCCTGAAACTCTACAAGGGCAATGTCATGGTCACCGGCCGCAAGTCGAAGAAGACGCTCTATTCCGACGCGCTGGTCACCTTCGAGGACGACCGCGGCGCCTACGACCAGAAGGACGCCGCCGGCTTTATCCGCCTCAATGCGCTAAGGCTGCGAACACTTGCGGCGCGTAATCGGAAGGGTTGAGCCCCAACTATTGTTCCCAGGAAAACCCGGCGGAGACGCCGGGTTTTTATTTGTTATATCTAATATAAGAGGCCAAGCTGGCTGAGATGGTTTCTGTTTGACCTTTTAAAAGCTTCATCTAAATTCCCTCGCGGGACGGAGGGATTCTGACAGTGAAAAAAGCCATTTTTCTGCTGCTTGCGGCGGCCATCGTCTTTACCGGATGCCAGTCCTCGCAGGCGGCCGCGAAACGCGAGCAGAATCCAGACGGGTGCATCTCAGCTGTCCACCTGTGGAGCATCACGTTCAAGCACGAAATCGCCTCTTTCATGGGCGTTTCGCAGGAGCGCATGCCGGCTCTGTTCTGCTAGCGCCTTGGCGAAGGGATACGCAGTGGACGGATCACCTACTCCGACTTGAACCGGCTGCAGCTCGACCAATCGACCGAAATCTGGCTGGTCATCAAGGGCAAGTCAAAAGCGCCTCCGCAGGCACCGGCGCCGCGGAACTCCAAATTCCGTACCTGCTACCGTAACAACGGCGCCTTCCAGGTTCCCGCTTCCCAGAAATGCCCGTTGAGCGGCCACGCGCAGTTCGACCAACCGACCAAAATCGAGATGAAGGGGACATCAAAGGCGGCTACCGCGGCGCCGCGGAACCTCAAATTCCGTAGCTGCAGCGGTATTACCGGTACCTTCCAGATTCCCGTTTCCCGGAAATGCCCGTTGAGCGGCTACGCGAATTATTGAGAGATCGAACCTGGTCGTTCTGGAGGGCTGTTGACGTGAAAAACCGTATCTTTCTCCTGCTTGCGGCGGCCATCGTCTTTACCGGATGCCAGTCCTCGCAGGCGGCCGCGAAGCGCGAGCAGAATCCAGACGGGTGCATCTCCGCTGTCCACCTGTGGAGCATCACGTTCAAGCACGAAATCGCCTCTTTCATGGGCGTCTCGCAGGAGCGGATGCCGGCCTTGTTCTGCCAGCGCCTTGGCGAAGGGATACGCAGTGGACGGATCACCTACTCCGACTTGAACCGGCTGCAGCTCGACCAATCGACCGAAATCTGGCTGGTCATCAAGGGCAAGTCAAAAGCGGCTGCTAGGACCACGCCGGCGCCGCGGAACCCCAACTTCCGTACCTGCAACGGTATTGCCGGTACCTTCCAGATTCCCGCTTCCCGGAAATGCCCGGCGAGCGGCTACGCACAGCTCGACCAACCGACCAAAATCGATATGAAGGGCAGGCCAAAGGCGGCTCCTCCAACGCTGCGGAACTCCAAGTTCCGTACCTGCTCGAATCTTTACGGCGGCTCCTTCGAGGTTCCCGCTTCCAAGAAATGCCCCTTGGGCGGCGGTTACGTGAACAATTGAGAGCCTGGGCGCTCGCCGCTCTTGGCATGCCACACGCACCGACAAAAAAGCCCGGCGCATGGCCGGGCTTTTGTCGAGTAGACGGTCCTATCAGCCGCCGTCGATCGCGTCGGCGATCTGGGCGATGGCCTGCTGGTAGACGCTCGCGGAATTCCAGCCGGCTATTGCGCCCATATTCGAACTTGCACTAGCACCCGCCCGCCAGCCATGAGCCTTGAGGAAGTTGGCGGTGGAAGCGAGCGCCGTCGCCTTGTCGCGCAGGTTTCCGTTGCCGACGCCATACTTCAAGACATTTCCGGGCAGGAACTGCGTGTGGCCGATCTCGCCATGCGCGGCACCCACCGACGAGGCGCTCAACGCGCCGCGATCGACCAGCTTCAGCGCGGCAATGGCATGCGGGTAGAAGAATCCCGGGCGGCGGCAATCATAGGCAAGCGTCAGAATGGCAGAGACCGTATTCTGGTTGCCCATGGCGGAACCGAAGCCGGTCTCCATGCCCCAGATGGCGAGCAACACACCCGGCGACACGCCGTAATTGCTCTCGATCCTCTCGAACAGCGCCGCGTTCTGCTTCTTCAGCGAGCGGCCTCTGGAAATGATCGAGGCCCCGCCACGACGCTTCATGAAAGCATCCACCGAGCCGCTGAACGCCTTGTGGATGGCGCGGTCGACAGAGATCGTCTTTGTCGCGTAGCTGGCGCCGGCCAGAGCGGAAAGGCCTCTGGGGCCAACGCCTTCAGACTTGGCCTCTGCGGCGAACTCCGGCTTCCACGCCTCGAAACCGGCACCGGTCTTGCCGCAGCTGGCCGCCGCCTGCGCGCCCGTCGCCAGCGCAAGCACCGCCACCACCGTGGCAGCAAAAATCTTTCCCTTGGCAAGCAATGCCATGCTTTCTCTCCTGATTGCCTGATTCACGTCCCGGTTGCGAATTTGCCAGTGAAACGCGCCATTGTCACCGTACCCCCGGCGCCACGCTGGCCAATGCAGCGGAATTTGCCTACGATCAAGTGCTTATTGTGGCGGGAACGCGACGCTGAGCGGGACAATCCGCCCATCAAACAGAAAGTCGTAGTACGGACATGGGACGTCCGCCGATGGCCGGCGTTTGGGCGAGGGGCCGCTCCGCACCATATCTGATGTCCATAGCCTGGCGTCCAAATACCGACGCCCATACTGACGCGTTGAGACCGAGATGAAACTGTTCGACTGCCCGCATTGCGGCCACCGGCTCTATTTCGAGAACGCGCAGTGCCTGAGCTGCTCGAGCCTCGTGCTCTACGATCCCGAGCATGCGCGCTTCGCTTTGTCTGATATCGACGGCATTTTCCACTGCACCAACGCCGACGAATGCGCCTGCAACTGGATGGCCGAGCCGGGCCACACCTTCTGCCGCGCCTGCGTACTGAACCAGTTGATCCCGGATCTCTCCGTCGACGGCAACCGCCGCCGCTGGATCCGCGTCGAAGCGGCCAAGAAACGCGCCATCTATTCGCTGCTCACCTTCGGCCTGCCGGTGGCGCCCAAGCAGGCCCCAGGCGACGAGATCGGCCTTGCCTTCGATTTCCTCGCCGACCCGATCGGCGGCGGTCCCGGCGGCGAACGCATTCTCACCGGCCACGACAACGGCCTGATTACGCTCAACGTCGCGGAGGCGGATTCGGCCGAGCGCGAGCGGCGGCGCGTCGAGATGGGCGAGAACTACCGCACGCTGCTCGGTCATTTCCGCCACGAGCTTGGTCATTACTACTGGGATCGGCTGATCCGCGACGACCCGCAACGGCTCGACGCCTTCCGGGCACTGTTCGGCGACGAACGCCCCGACTACGAGCAGGCGCTGAAGGCCTATTACGCCAATGGCGCTGCGCCCGACTGGCAGCAGAACCACATCTCCGCCTATGCGACATCGCATCCATGGGAGGATTGGGCCGAGACCTGGGCGCACCATCTGCACATCACCGACACGCTGGAGATGGTGCACGCGCTGAACTTTCCGCTCGGCCAGCTGGAGACGATGGAGGCCAATGTGCTGCCGCAGGGCGACACCGGCGGCCGCCTGCAGCCCGCACCCGCCGAGCCTGACGCCGTGCCCGAGCCTTTCGAAAAGGTCCTCGCCCGCTGGCTGGTGCTGTCGGAAGCCTCCAACTCGATCAACCGCTGCATGGGTCTGCCCGACCTCTATCCCTTCGTCATTTCTGACGTGACGGCGCAGAAACTCGCTTTCGTGCACCAGCTTTTGACGGCTTTGCCGAAAGAAACCGGAACAAATCGTGAGCCAGTAGGGGCATTTTAGCCGGAACGCATGCGCTCTGTTTTCGTTTGGGGTCGCGAGGGACCATGAAAACGGAGAGAAACCATGAGACGCATACTGTTTCCGGCCGTCGCCGGGGCGCTTGTCGCCATGTCGGGTGCGGCACTTGCCGATACTGCCGTCTCGGCCGTCACCGATCTTAACGTGCGCGCCGGCCCCGGCCCGCAATATCCGGTGATCGGCGTGCTCGCCGCCGGCCAGTCGGCGACGCTCAATGGCTGCATCCAAAACAGCAAATGGTGCACCATTGCCGAAGCCGGCGGCCAGGGCTGGGTCTATTCCGACTATGTGACGGCCGATTTCGGCGGCAGCCGGGTCGTTCTGACGCGCCGCCCCGCCGACGCCGCCATCACGGTCGTTACACCGCCGCAAGATGATTATCCCGACACCTATACCGGCGCGATCCTGTCCGATGACGGCCCCATCGACGCCATCGACAGGCCGCCGGCGGAAGTCGGCACCTATGTCAGCACGCACCGGCTCGACCCCGTCTATCTCGATGGCGAGGTGGTGACGGGTGCTACCTTGCCCGACACCGTCGAGCTGCGCGAAATCCCCGACTACCGCTACCGCTATGTCTATGTGAATGGCCAGCCGGCGCTGGTCGACCCGCAGACGCGGCGCATCATGTACGTCGTGCGCTGATCGAGTTCCCGAAGGCGGTCCCCATCCGGCGGCCGCCTTCTTCTCGGTGTCAGCCTGGCCGTTTGGAGTTGCTCTATCGCGTCGATCTCGGCCTTCCAGGCCTTGCTCTCGACGGCGAGGTCATAGCTCGCCCGCATGTTCATCCAGAACCGCGGCTGCGGAACGATTATTCCGCACTGCAGCGAACGTTGGGCCGGCTTCGGGCCGGCCCCTAATCGATTGAAGCAATCGCCAGGCTTTTTGTCAGACTAAATGACGTTTTCAAAACGATTTTCTGGCTTTGACGCGGTGCAAAAAGAGCATTAGAAACCGGCTGTCTGAAGTCATATATCGAGGCGGTAAATGCCGCTTTCCGCCGCGGCTCCGGACATCGAATTGGGGCAGCCATGAGCAAATCACCAGCCACCCGAACCGCCAGACGTGAACGGCCGCTCTCGCCGCATCTGACGATCTACCGTCCGCCGATCACCATGACGATGTCGATCATCCATCGCATCACCGGCGGCGCGCTGTATTTCGGCACGCTGCTGGTCGCCGCGTGGCTGATGGCGGCGGCGAGTTCGCAAGCGACCTTCAATTGGGTCGACTGGGCCTTCGGCACCTGGCTCGGCCGCCTCATCCTGTTCGGCTACACCTGGGCCTTGATGCACCACATGCTGGGCGGCGTGCGCCACCTCGTTTGGGACACCGGCGCCGGGCTCGAGAAACACACGGCATCGAAGATCGCCTGGACGACGCTCGCCGGCTCGGTTGCGCTCACGCTGCTGATCTGGGTCGCCGGCTATATGGCTCGGGGAGCCCTGTGATGAGCGGCAACAAAAGCAACGATATGCGCACGCCGCTGGCCAAGGTCCGCGGTCTCGGCTCGTCTCACGAGGGCACGCAGCATTTCTGGCGCCAACGGCTGACGGCGCTCGCCAACATCCCGCTGACGCTGTTCTTCGTCGGCTTCCTCATCGCCCTCAACGGCGCCGGCTATGCAGAAGTGCGGGCAGCGCTCGCCAATCCGTTCGTGGCGCTGGTGATGATCCTTTTCCTGATCTCGGGGCTCTACCACATGCGGCTCGGCATGCAGGTGATCATCGAGGACTATGTGATCAGTGAAGGCCTGAAGCTGTTGACGATTGCGCTCAGCACATTTTTCACCATAGCGGTCGGCGTCGCCTCGATCTTCGCCCTGCTCAAACTGGCATTCGGAGGCTGATTTTGGCCAAGGACGCGAAATCAGCCAACAGGGCTTACACTTACGTCGACCATAAGTTCGACGTTGTGGTCGTCGGCGCCGGCGGCGCCGGCCTGCGCGCCACGCTCGGCATGGCCGAACAGGGCCTGCGCACCGCCTGCATCACCAAAGTGTTCCCGACCCGCTCTCATACGGTGGCCGCGCAAGGCGGCATTGCCGCGTCGCTGTCCAATATGGGTCCGGATTCCTGGCAGTGGCACATGTACGATACCGTAAAGGGCTCGGACTGGCTCGGCGATGTCGACGCCATGGAATATCTGGTGCGCGAAGCCCCGGCCGCGGTCTACGAGCTCGAACATTACGGCGTGCCGTTCTCGCGCACCGAAGAGGGCAAGATCTATCAGCGCCCCTTCGGTGGCCACATGATGAACTATGGCGACGGCCCGCCGGTGCAGCGTACCTGTGCCGCCGCCGACCGCACCGGCCACGCCATCCTGCACACGCTCTACGGCCAGTCGCTGAAGAACAATGCGCAGTTCTTCATCGAGTATTTCGCGCTCGACCTGATCATGGAGCCGGACGGCACCTGCACCGGCGTCGTCGCCTGGAACCTCGACGACGGTACCATCCATCGCTTCTCGGCGAAAATGGTGGTGCTGGCGACCGGCGGCTACGGCCGCGCCTATTTCTCGGCGACTTCGGCGCACACCTGCACCGGCGATGGCGGCGGCATGGCCGCGCGCGCCGGCTTCCCATTGCAGGACATGGAGTTCGTGCAGTTCCACCCGACCGGCATCTATGGCGCCGGCTGCCTGATCACCGAAGGTGCGCGCGGCGAGGGCGGCTATCTCGTCAATTCCGAAGGCGAGCGCTTCATGGAGCGCTACGCGCCGTCGGCCAAGGACCTGGCTTCGCGCGACGTCGTCTCGCGCTGCATGACGCTGGAGATCCGCGAAGGCCGCGGCGTCGGCAAGAAGAAGGATCACATCTTCCTTCATCTCGACCATCTCGATCCGGCGGTGCTGCATGAGCGGCTGCCGGGCATTTCGGAATCGGCAAAGATCTTTGCCGGTGTCGACCTGACCAAGGAGCCGATCCCGGTGCTGCCGACGGTGCACTACAATATGGGCGGCGTGCCGACCAATTACTGGGGCGAGGTGCTGAACCCGACGGCCAAAAGCCCCGACCGGGTGTCGCCCGGGCTGATGGCGGTGGGCGAGGCGGGTTGCGCCTCGGTGCACGGCGCCAACCGGCTGGGCTCGAACTCGCTGATCGATCTCGTGGTGTTTGGCCGTGCCGCAGCGATCCGCGCCGGCCAGGTCATCGACCGCAATTCGGCGATCCCTTCGCCCAACGAAGCCTCGGTCGAAAAGATCATGGACCGCTTCGACCGGCTGCGCCACGCCAACGGCTCGACGCCGACGGCGGTGCTGCGCGAAAAAATGCAGAAGGCGATGCAGGAAGACGCTGCCGTGTTCCGCACCCAGGAATCGCTCGAAAACGGCTGCAAGCGCATCTCCGAGATCTGGACCGAGCTGAAGGACATCAAGGTCTATGACCGCTCGATGATCTGGAACTCCGACCTGGTCGAGACGCTGGAGCTGGAAAATCTGATGGCCAACGCCATCACCACGGTCTACGGCGCCGAGGCGCGCAAGGAGAGCCGTGGCGCCCATGCGCGGGAGGATTTTGCCTCGCGCGACGACAAGGTCTGGCGCAAGCACACGCTGGCAAGGCTCAGCGAAGACGGCAAGGTGACGCTCAGCTACCGTCCCGTGCATACCGAGCCGCTGCTGGCGGAAAAGGACGGCGGCATCAGCCTCGCCAAGATCGCGCCCAAGGCCAGGGTGTATTGATCATGGCGCTGGCGGCCTCGGGATATTCGGGCACGCCGCTTCCGGCCAAGCTTGGCCTGAAGGACGGGATGGTCGCGGCGTTCATCGCGCTGCCCGACGATCTCAACGGTCTCACAGAGGCGGTCGACTTCGCTCAGGTCGACCGGCTGGTTGACTGGTCCGACATTTCTGGCGCGGCCCTGAAATACGACGCCGTGCACGCCTTCACCAAACAGCGCGCCGAGATCGAGGATCGCCTCGGCGATGTCGAGGCGGCGATCAAGCGTAACGGCATGGTCTGGGTATCCTGGCCGAAGAAAGCATCGAAAGTGCCGACCGATGTCACCGAAGGCGTCGTTCGCGCCGAGGCTCTGAAGCGCGACCTTGTCGACGTCAAGGTCGCTGCCGTCAACGAAATCTGGTCCGGGCTGAAGCTCGTCATCCGAAAGGACCTGCGGTAATGGTCGAACTCACGCTTCCCAAGAACTCGAAGGTCCAGCCGGGCAAGACCTGGCCGAAGCCGGACGGCGCCACCAACCTGCGCGAGTATCGCATCTACCGGTGGTCGCCGGACGATGACGAGAACCCGCGCATCGACACCTATTTCGTCGACATGGACGATTGCGGGCCGATGGTGCTCGACGCGCTGTTGTGGATCAAGAACAAGATCGACCCGACGCTGACCTTGCGCCGCTCCTGCCGCGAAGGCATTTGCGGCTCCTGCGCCATGAACATCGATGGCTCCAACACGCTGGCCTGCACCAAGGGCTGCGACGACATTTCCGGCGCCGTCAAAGTCTATCCGCTGCCGCATATGCAGGTGGTCAAAGACCTGGTGCCCGACCTCACCAATTTCTACGCCCAGCATGCCTCGATCCAGCCCTGGCTGAAGACGGTTTCGCCGACGCCGGCCAAGGAGTGGCTGCAGAGCCATGAAGACCGCGAGAAGCTCGATGGGCTCTACGAATGCATATTGTGCGCCTGCTGCTCGACCTCGTGCCCGAGCTATTGGTGGAACGGCGACCGTTATCTCGGTCCGGCAACGCTGCTGCAGGCCTATCGCTGGCTGATCGACAGCCGCGACGAGGCCAAGGGCGAGCGGCTCGACAATCTCGAAGACCCATTCCGGCTCTATCGCTGCCACACCATCATGAACTGCGCCCAGACTTGTCCCAAGGGGCTGAACCCGGCCAAGGCGATTGCCGAGATCAAGAAGATGATGGTGGAGCGACGGGTTTAGCAGCTGCGGGCCGCTCTCGGCAAACTCGAACGCAGCGATCCTTCGCGCCCCCTCTGTCCTGCCGGACGTTCGTCGTTCGAAAAGCCAAGCAATTGGCTTTCCGTCCGCTGCGCGGACCACTCCTCAACCCCCACGAGTGGGAGATTGGCCGTCATCGCGGCTTTCGCCAATCTCCAAGGTTGAAGGATGGCGCGCTGTCGGCGAAGCTGGCGATCTCCCCTCTTGCGGGGGAGATGTCCGGCAGGACAGAGGGGGGCGCTGTCCCGCCAGCGCCAGAAAGGATTGCAACCCAATGACCGACTCCGACCTTCCAATCCTCACTCCCGTCGAAGCCCGCATTCTCGGCTGCCTGATCGAAAAGAAGGAGCTGACGCCGGATGTCTATCCGCTGACGCTGAATGCGGCACTTGCCGCCGCCAACCAGAAGACGGCGCGCGAGCCCGTCATGGCGCTGGAACAGACGGAGGTGCATCGGGCTCTGAAGCTGCTCGAGCAGAAGGGGTTGGTGCGGCAGATGTTCGGCTCGCGCGTCGAGCGCTATGAGCACCAGATGGCGCAGCGCTTCTCGCTGACCACGCCGCAGACCGCCTTGCTTGGGCTGCTTCTGTTGCGGGGTCAGCAGACGGCGCATGAGCTCCTGGCGCGGAGCGAGCGCATGGCACGGTTTTCGTCGATCGAGGATCTCCGGGCCGAACTCGACATGCTGATCGGCCGTCGGCCGCCGCTGATCCAGGAAATCCCGCGCGGTCCAAGCCAGCGCGAGGACCGTTACGTGCATCTTCTCGCTGGCCCGGTGGATATCGCGGCCCTGTCTGCCCAGCGGAGTGCGCCGGCACCGCCTGCTTCCGACCTGGAAGCAAGGATTGAATCGCTGGAGCAGGAAGTCGCAGCACTTCGCGCCCGGCTCGACGCGTTGGGGGCGTAAGGCTTGCTTGTAGAAGTTTGCGCCGCCCCTCATTGTCCTGCCGGGCACTTCTCCCCGTATAGTGATGGGGAGAAAGGGGCAGCTTAAGTGCCGGCGCTCTTCCGGCAACGCTGGAGATTGGCGAAGCCGACTGCGACAGCCTCCCTCTCCCCGTCACTATACGGGGAGAGCGACTGTCTTGTCAGTCAAGCGGTTTGCCATGGTTTTTGGTCCCGGATCATTGCGTTGAGGATTGTGAGCAGCTTTCGCATTGTTGCGACGACGGCGACGATCTTGGGTTTGCCGGCGGCG
>NZ_JBFUEY010000041.1:0-24029 GCF_056403715.1 Mesorhizobium sp. P2_F5
AGGCGAGGCTGCGAAAGAAGGCGGCCAGAAGCTTCGATGCACTCTGCGAGGCTCTCGGCGATATCTGCCATCTGTTCGAGCCAACCGAATGCAGAAACTTCTTCAAAGCGGCCGGATATGAGGCCGATTAATCGCAACACGCTTTAGGCTAATCAAACACGATCGCCTGCAGCGCGCCGCCATTGCGCTTCAGCCAGTCCTTGCAGCGGTCGGTGTCGGGGCAGAGCTGCTCGCATAGTTTCCAGAATTTCGGGCCGTGGTTCATCTCCTTGAGATGCGCTACCTCATGCGCGACGAGGTAGTTTATCACAGGCGTCGGCGCCATCATGATGCGCCAGGAGAAGGACAAATTGCCGTCGGAGGTGCAGGAGCCCCAGCGGCTCGACGTATCCTTGAAGCGGATCGCCTTGGCGCGCTTGCCGAGTGCCTCGGTGTGTCTGATCACCAGCTTCTCGATCTCCTTCTTGGCCTCGCGCTTGAGGAAATCGGCGATGCGGCGCGGCAGATGTATGCGCTCGCCATGCACGATCAGCAGCGGGCCGCGCTCGTCGCGCGACACGGTGACGGTGCCGCGCTTCGACGGCTCGTGGACGATGCGATGCGCCACGCCGCGGATCGGGACCTTGATGCCGGGGCGCACCTGTGGGCGGGTCGGCACCTTGGCCAGTCGCTGCTCCAGCCAGTCCTGATGGCGATGCAGGAATTTTTCCACCTCGCCGCGGCGCAGGCCCGGCGGCACGGTGATGCGCAGGCCCTGGCCACCGGAATCGATGCGCAGCGTCAGCCGCCGTGCTCGGGCGCTCTCGACGATCCTGAGCGGCAGCGTGCGGCCGGCAACGACATGCTCTCGCTCTTGGACGGGCGAGGGCTTGGGCTTGGTCAGGTTGCGAAAGAAGCCGAAGGACATGGCTGAACGATACGCGATTCGAGGAAAACGACCAGTAGAGCGAATGCGAAAAGAGAACAAAAAAGAAACGGCGCCGCTTGCGCGACGCCGTCTGTCATGCCGAGACCTGTCGCAGGATCTCAGTCGTCAAGCAGGTTCGGACCCTTGCGCTTCGGGGTCGCGGGCTTGGCCGTTTCAGTCGAGCCCGTGGTCGTCGGTGCCGTTGACTTGTGGCGGTTGGCCATGAAGCGGTCGAATTCGTCCTGGTCCTTGGCGCGGCGCAATTCGCGGGCATAGTCGTCGAACTCGCTCAGCATCTCGTCAAGCTTGCGGCGCTCTTCGGCGAGGCGCTCGAGTTCCTTCTCGCGCCAGTCGTCGAAAGCGACATTGCCGGTGCGAGCCGACCCATGGCCCCAGCGCGCGGCCTTGTCGGAACCGCGGCGGCAGCCGGCGAAGATGCCGTCGGGGGCGCGGTTGACGTCGCGCTTGAAGCCGTCAAGCCGGTCGCCCCAGATGATGTAGGCGAGCATGGCGAAGCCAAGCGGCCAGAACACCATGAAGCCGATCACCATCAGCGCGATGGTCGCCGGCGTCCAGGCCGGGCGGATCAATGCGGATGTGTTCATTTTCTCCCATTCCTTCGGTTGGAGACAGCCAAGAACGGCTGCGTCGAATCGAGATGGGAAGACAAAAACGGCGATTCAAGACAATGCCGGCCAAAACCGGACAAGGGTCTGAAATGATTATCGCTTTTTGAGCCCTTCGAGGAAAAGCACGACCAGCCCGGCGACCAGGCCCCAGAAGGCGGCGCCGACGCCGAACAGTGTCAGCCCTGACGCCGTGACCACGAAGGTGACCGTGGCGGCCATGCGCTGGTCCTCGTCCTTGAGCGCGATCGACAGCGCGTTGGCGAGCGAGCCCATCAGCGCCAGGCCAGCCACCAGTACGATCAGGCTCTGCGGCAGCACGGCAAAGATCGCCACCAGCGAGGCGCCGAAAATCGCGAAGACGAGGTAGGCCAGCGCGTAGAACGGGCCGGTCTTCCAGCGCTCGGCGGGATCGGGATGGACATCCGGGCCGGTGCAGATCGCCGCCGAGATCGCCGCCAGATTGGTGGTCGAGCCGCCAAATGGCGCCGACAGCAGTGAGAACAGGCCGGTGACGCCGATCAACGGGCCGGGTTCGGGGTGATAGCCGGCGGCGCGCAAGACGGCGAGGCCCGACAGGTTCTGCGAAGCCATGGTGACGAGGTAGAGCGGCAGCGCTAGGCCGATAACGGCGGCGGCGCTGAAATGCGGCGCAATCAGCGTCAGCGTCGACAGTTCCGGCGCCGGCAGGCCGCCGACGCGACCGGTGAGGAAGGCGGCAATGCCGCCGCCGATCAGCACCGCCAGCACCGACAGCGCCGGGTTGAACAGGCGAATGACGAAGAAGGCCGCGATCAGCGGCAGGATCAGCCAGGGATCGACGGGAATGGTCTTGACGGCGTTGAGCGCGAAGGTGACGACAATGCCGGCCAGCATGCCCGATGCCACCGACGCCGGTATCCTTGCTATCAGTTGGGTCAGCGGCTTGAACAGGCCGGTGGCGATCAACAGGATGCCGGTGGCGATGAAGGCGCCCACGGCATCGGCCATGGTAAAGCCGCTCGATGCCGCCATCAGCGCCAGGCCGGGTGTCGACCAGGCGGTGATGATGGGCATTTTCGTGCGCCAGGACAGCCACAGGCACTCGATCGCCATCGCCAGGCACAGCGCCGTCACCCAACTCGCCGTCTCGGCCTGGGTGGCGCCAACCGCCTTGGCGGCGGCAATGACGACGGCCAGCGTGCCGCCAAAGCCGACGATTGCCGCGACAAAGGCGGATATCGGGATGGAAATGCGCATGCCCTACCCTACACTGCCCGCCGGACCATCTCGCCAACTGCCCTGAGCAGCATGTCGAGGTCCTGCGGCCGCGACAGACGGTGGTCGCCGTCGGGAATGAGCGACAAAGTGACATCGTCGGCCGGCAACAGCGAGACCAGCTTCAACGCATGGCTTGCCGGCACATCGGCATCGGCCAGGCCCTGGAGGATATGGACAGGGCAATGGGTGTCGATCGGCCCGGTCATCACCCGGTTGTCGCGGCCGTCCTCGATCAGCGCGCGCGTGTAGATGTAAGGCTCGGCGGAATAGTCCGACGGCTCTTCGAAGAAGCCTTTCTCCTTGAGGTCGCGCTTCTGCGCCTCGGTCAGCGTCGGCTCGACCAGCTCGGTGGTGAAATCCGGCGCCGGCGCGAGCAGCACCAGGCCGACGACATTGCTGTCGCCCGCCTTGCGCAGTTCCTGCACCATGCGCAGCGCAATCCAGGCGCCCATCGAGGAGCCGACGAGGATCTGCCTGCCCTCGGTGAAACGCCGGAAGACGGCGAGGCTCTCGCCAAGCCATTTCGAGATGGTGCCGTCGGCAAAAGCACCGCCGGATTCGCCGTGGCCGGAATAGTCATGCCGCAGGAAAGCACGGCCTTCGCGGGCCGCCCAATCAGACAGCGTCTCGGCCTTGGTGCCCAGCATGTCGGATTTGTAGCCGCCGAGCCAGACAATGCCGGGCGTCGCGCCCGAGGAATGGCGCACCGCGATGCTGATTCCCTGGACATCCAGAAGGGTTGGGGTGGTCGCGGTCATGGCGATCTGTCGGTCCTGGTTGTAGGGGCCTGATTTTCCTCGCCGGTCTTTTGGCACAGGCAAAGGCGAGGCGGAAAGTGCCCGCTATATCCTTTGTTTGGTGCAGGCCTGCGTTCAGGGTGATTTTCCGTTAGCGCTGTGCTATTGACTCCGCCCGCGCGCTCACCACATTGGCGCGTCCTGAATATTTCTAGATTTGAAACCCTGAACGAAACGGCCAAGGAGACCACGACCATTCGCAGACCTTTCAAAGCAGCGGCGCCCACCAAGGATGGCCCGCGCTCCAACCGTGATATCCGGGTTCCCCGGGTCCAGCTCATCGACGCCGAAGGCCAGAACCGAGGCGATGTCTCCATCAACGACGCATTGCTGCTCGCCGAAGAGGCCGGGCTCGATCTGGTCGAGATATCGCCCAATGCGGTGCCGCCCGTCGTAAAAATCCTCGATCTCGGCAAATTGAAATACGCCAACCAGAAGAAGGCGGCCGAAGCGCGCAAGAACCAGAAGGTCATCGAGATCAAGGAGATCAAGATGCGCCCGAACATCGACAGCCATGACTATGACACCAAGATGAAGGCCGTGCGGCGCTTCTTCGAGGAAGGTGACAAGGTCAAGCTGACGCTGCGCTTTCGCGGCCGCGAGATGGCGCATATGGAACTCGGCATGCAGCTCCTGAACAAGGTGCGCGAGGAGACGGCTACCATCGCCAAGGTGGAGGCCGAGCCGAAGCTGGAAGGCCGCCAGATGATGATGGTGCTGGCGCCGCGCTAGACCGGTTCACCGTTTCATGGAAACGGCGAAACGCTCTATCTCTTTGTTTTGAAGCAATTCCGGACAGAAAACCGTTTCACGCTTTTCCTGGAATTGCTTTGGATCACATTCTGTTCAGGCGTGGTGTCGCGCTCTAAATCCGCCTGAATCATAGCTCACGGCGTCCCAGCGATCGGCGGGACGCCTGTTTTCTTGTCCAGACGCTGCGATCGCCGGCAAAGCTTTTCCACGATCGGATTCCCGACATGGCCAATGAAATCAAGCCTGCGCCCGTCAAGGAGCTGGGCGGCTACCAGCATATGCGCAGGATGGTGCTTGCGGTGCTGGTGGTGGTGCTGTTTGCCGCCCTGCTGTTCGGCCAGTCGACCTTTCCACCGGAAACCCCGGTGCACGAGACGATCGAAATGTTCGGCGTGCTGTTGATCTTCCTTGGCGTCGTCGGCCGCTTGTGGTCGACACTTTATATTGGCGGGCGTAAATCCTCCGAAGTCGTCACCGGCGGACCTTATTCGATCACCCGCAACCCGCTCTATGTGTTCTCGACCATTGCTGCCGCCGGCGTCGGGGCGCAGATCGGCTCGTTCTCCGGCGTCATCCTGTTTGCGCTTTTGTGCGCCGGCGCCTTCCACATCGTCATCCTGCGCGAAGAGAAGTATCTCAAAGGATTGCTGGGTGCGCCTTACGAAGCCTATCTGGCGCGGGTGCCGCGTTTCTTCCCCAATCTATCGCTCTACCAGGAAGGCGATACCGGCAGTTTCAAGCCGCGGCTTTTGCTGACAACCTTGCTCGACGGGCTGGTGTTCCTGGTGGCGCTGCCGGTGTTCGAGACCATCGACGGTGCCCAGCAATCGGGCATACTGCCGGTGCTGTTCCGGCTGCCCTAGGTGGGCTGATATTCAGGTGAGGCCGGCCTGCAAACGGCTGATACCTGCGCTTCCGGTGCTCACGTACTTAAGTACGCTCCGCTCCGGTTCTCGGCATTAGCCGTTTTCGACTCGGCCTAACCCGAATCTCGACCCACCTATCCGACCCCAGGTCTGCGCCGTGAATTAAGGACAGAGCGTCGCAGCGCCTGAGGTGTTGCGCGCGCGCCTGCTTTGACGTATAGGACCGCGTTCCAAGAAAACCGCCCGGCAGGGCATGCCGTGGCGGTTTCATTTGCTTTTCGGGCTTTTGGTCCGCCCGAAGCGAACAAGAAGCGCGATTGTGCGCCACCAATACGGAGTAGCAAAATGCCCAAGATGAAGACCAAATCAGCCGCCAAGAAGCGGTTCAAGATCACAGGTACGGGTAAAGTCCTGTCGGCTGCGGCCGGCAAGCGTCACGGCATGATCAAGCGTTCCAACAAGTTCATTCGAAATGCCCGCGGCACGATGGTTCTGGCTGAACCGGATGGCAAGAAGGTCATCAAGAATTTTCTGCCGAACGGCCTCTAAGGCATTCGGTCCGGACACGCATTTGTTTTACGCAATTCCGAACTGAGAGCCGCCAGGCACCTGGAATTGCTTTTAAGGAGATCATGACATGGCACGCGTAAAGAGAGGCGTCACCTCGCACGCCAAGCACAAGAAGGTCCTGAAAGCCGCGAAAGGCTTCTACGGCCGCCGCAAGAACACCATCCGCATCGCCAAGCAGGCAGTGGAAAAGTCGCTGCAGTACGCTTACCGCGACCGCAAGAACCGCAAGCGCTCGTTCCGCGCGCTGTGGATCCAGCGCATCAACGCCGCGACCCACGAACATGGCCTGACCTATGGCCGCTTCATCGACGGGCTCAACAAGGCCGGCATCGAGATCGATCGCAAGATCCTGTCCGACATGGCCATCCATGAGCCGCAGGCGTTCGCCGCGCTCGTGGCCAAGGCCAAGGTCGCGCTCGAATATCTGAAGAACACCACGCCGAATGCATTTGAAAGCGCTGTCGCCTAAGACCAGCGCTTCCCAAGCTATTCAACACTTGATTTGGGGAACCCGCGCTGGCACGGCTGGCGCGGGTTTTTCTTATGCCTGATGTAACCAAAATGGTGACGACGAACCAAAATGGTGTCGGTCGCCCGATCGAGAGAGTTTCGCCGTGAACGACACCGCTGGAAATCTTGAAACCCTGGAAGCCTCGCTGCTCGCCGACATTACCTCGGCCGGCGACGAGGCGTCGATCGAGGCGGTGCGCGTTGCAGCACTTGGCAAGAAGGGCTCGGTCTCCGAAATGCTGAAGACGCTGGGCGCGATGAGCGCCGAGGAACGGCAGGTCAAGGGCCCGGCGATCAACGGCCTGAAGAACCGCGTCACCGAGGCGCTGACCGCCCGCAAGGCCGAGCTGAAGGATGTGGCGGTCACCGCCCGGCTCGCCGCCGAGACGGTCGACGTGACGCTGCCGGTGCGGCAGTCGCCGGCCGAGCGCGGCCGCATCCATCCGATCAGCCAGGTCATCGACGAGATCGCGGCGATCTTCGGCGATCTCGGCTTCGCCATCGCCGAAGGCCCCGATGTCGAGAGCGACTATTACAACTTCACCGCGCTGAATTTCCCCGAAGGGCATCCGGCGCGCGAGATGCATGACACCTTCTTCTTCCAGCCGGACGAGAAGGGCGAGCGCAAGCTGTTGCGCACGCACACCTCGCCCGTGCAGATCCGCACCATGGAGAAGCAGAAGCCGCCGATCCGCATCGTCATCCCCGGCAAGACCTACCGGCAGGATTCGGACGCCACCCACTCGCCGATGTTCCATCAGGTCGAGGGGCTGGTGATCGACAAGACCGCCAATGTCGCCAACATGAAGTGGGTGCTGGAAGAGTTCTGCAAGGCGTTCTTCGAGGTGCCGCAGGTGGAGATGCGCTTCCGGCCGTCCTACTTCCCGTTCACCGAGCCAAGCCTCGAGGTCGACATCCAGTGCGACCGCTCGCGGCCGGGCGAAGTGCGTTTCGGCGAAGGCTCCGACTGGATGGAGATCCTCGGCTGCGGCATGGTGCACCCGAATGTGCTGCGCGCCGGCGGGCTCGATCCCGACGAGTATCAGGGCTTTGCCTGGGGCATGGGTATCGACCGCATCGCCATGCTGAAATACGGCATGCCGGACCTGCGCGCCTTCTTCGACGCCGACGTGCGCTGGCTGTCGCATTACGGCTTCCGGCCGCTCGACATGCCGACACTGTTCGGAGGTCTCTCCGCATGACGGCGCCTCACACTGGCGGCTGCCGTTGCGGCGCGGTGCGGTTCGAGGCTTCGGCCGAACCGCACCATGTCAGCTATTGCCATTGCGGCGATTGCCGGCGGGCCAGCGGCGCGCCGGTGTCGGCCTTTGTCGGCTTTCTGACCGGCAGGTGGCTTTCACCGGCAAGGCGCTGAAGATGTACGAGAACGGCCCGGTGACGCGCTCGTTCTGCGGCATCTGCGGCTCGCCGATCGCCTATGTCGACGAGCGGCTGGAAGACCACATCTATTTCATGCTCGGCGCCATGGACATGCCGGCCTATTTCCGGCCGACGCACCATGCCTATGTGCGCGAGCAGCTGCCTTTCTTGCATATGCCCGACGACCTGCCGCGCCATTTGAAAACAAGCGTGCCCCGACCTGATGGACAAAGACCGGACGGGTACAGACAAAACGGAACACAGTGATGAAACTCACCCTTTCCTGGCTCAAGGATCATCTGGAGACCGACGCCACGCTCGACGAGATCGTCGAGCGGCTGACCTCGATCGGCCTCGAAGTCGAGCATGTCGACGACAAGGCCAGCCTGAAGCCCTTCGTCATCGCCAAGGTGCTGACGGCCGTCCAGCATCCCGACGCCGACCGGCTGCGGGTGCTGACAGTCGATACCGGCGACGGCAAAGCGCCGGTCCAGGTGGTGTGCGGTGCGCCGAATGCCCGTGCCGGCCTGATCGGCGCTTTCGCCGCGCCCGGAACCTATGTGCCCGGCATCGACGTGACGCTGACCGTCGGCAAGATCCGCGGCGTCGAAAGCCACGGCATGATGTGCTCCGAGCGCGAGTTGGAGCTGTCGGATGAGCATAATGGCATCATCGACCTGCCTGCCGACGCGCCGGTCGGCACCAGCTTCGCCGCCTATGCGCATCTCGACGATCCGGTGATCGAGATCAATCTGACGCCGAACCGGCCGGATGCGACAAGTGTGTACGGCATCGCCCGCGATCTGGCGGCAAGCGGGCTTGGCCGCCTCGTCGGCGGTGCGATCATGCCGCATGCCGGCAACGGCATGTGCCCGGTGAAGGTGAAGATCGAAGCGCCGGAGCTCTGCCCGGGCTTCGCGCTCCGGCTGGTCAAGGGCGTGAAGAACGGCCCGTCGCCGAAATGGCTGCAGCAGCGGCTGATCGCCATTGGGCTGAGGCCCATCAGCGCGCTGGTCGACATCACCAATTACGTCACCTTTGACCGCGGCCGGCCGTTGCATGTGTTCGATGCCGCGAAGGTCGCCGGAAACCTCACCGTGCGCCGTGCGCGGGACGGCGAGAAGGTGCAGGCGCTCGACGGCCGCGAGTACACGCTGACGCCGGAAATGTGCGTGATCGCGGACGAGGACGGCGTCGAGTCGATCGCCGGCATCATGGGCGGCGAACATTCCGGCTGCGACGAGAACACCACCGACGTGCTGATCGAATCGGCACTTTGGGACCCGATCACCACGGCGCGCACCGGCCGCACGCTCGGCATCATCACCGATGCGCGTTACCGCTTCGAGCGCGGCGTCGACCCTGAATTCATGGTGCCAGGCGTCGAACTGGCGACAAAGCTGGTGCTGGAGTTCTGCGGCGGCGAGCCGACGGAAACCGAGGTGGTCGGATATGCCGGACACAAGCCCAAGATCGTCTCCTTCCCCCTGTCGGAAGTGAAGCGGCTGACCGGCATCGAGGTGCCGAAGGCCGAAAGCCTCGACATTCTGAACCGGCTTGGCTTCAAGCCGCAGGGCTCGGGCGATGTCGTCGATGTCGCGGTGCCGTCCTGGCGCCCGGATGTCGACGGCAAGGCTGATCTGGTCGAGGAGATCATGCGCATCCACGGTGTCGACAACATCGCGCCGCAGCCGCTGGGTGCGCATGATGCGGTCAACTCCAAGATCCTGACGATGCTGCAGGTGCGCACCCGCACCGCCAAGCGCTCGCTCGCCGTGCGGGGCATGATGGAGGCCGTCACCTGGTCGTTCATCCCGGCCAGGCACGCCGAACTGTTCGGCGGTGGCCAGACGGCGCTGAAGCTCGCCAACCCGATCGCCGCCGATATGTCCGACATGCGACCCTCGCTGCTGCCCGGCCTGATTACGGCCGCGCAGCGCAATGCCGACAGGGGCATTGGCGACGTCGCGCTGTTCGAGGTCTCCGGCACCTATGAGGGTGACGGCCCCGAGCAGCAGCGGCGCGTTGCCGCCGGCGTGCGCCGCGGCACGGCCAAGCTCGACGGCTCGGGCCGCAGCTGGGCCGGCAATTCCGGCCCGGTCGGCGTGTTCGACGCCAAGGCGGATGCGATCGCAGCGCTGGAAGCCTGCGGCGCGCCTGTCGACCGGCTGCAGATCGAGCCCGGCGGTCCGGCCTGGTATCATCCCGGCCGCTCCGGCACGATCAAGCTCGGCCCGAAGACGGTGCTGGGCACATTCGGCGAATTCCACCCGAAGACGCTCGAGGCGCTCGACGTTTCCGGGCCACTCTGCGGCTTCGAGGTCTATATCGACGCCGTGCCGGAGCCGAAGGCCAAGCCGACGAAAACCAAGCCGAAGCTGGAGCTCTCCGCCTTCCAGGCGGTGAAGCGCGATTTTGCCTTCGTCGTCGACAAGACGGTGGAAGCCGGCACACTGGTACGCGCGGCTTTGGCCGCCGACAAGAAGCTGGTCACCGGCGTTTCGGTGTTCGACGTCTTCGAAGGCGCATCGCTCGGTGCCGCCAAGAAGTCGATTGCCATCGAAGTCTCTATCCAGCCGGTCGAAAAGACGCTGACCGACGAGGATTTCGAGGCGCTGGCCAAGCGCATCGTCGACAATGTCGGCAAGCAGACGGGCGGCGTGCTGAGGACGTAGAGCGGCGGAGGGATTGCCGAGCGATGGCGAATCGCCCTCCAAAGGGCCGATGGACCATCTGCGCTATTCCGGGCTGCCGTTTGAAACGCAACGGGCCGCTTTTTTCGATATCGTGTCGGCCGACCCGCTGGTCGGCGACGTGTTGGCGCGGGCTCGCACGCTCAACCTGCCGGACTGGCTGGTGGTGTCCGGCGCCCTCTATAACAGCGTCTGGAACCATCTGACCGGCAAGCCGTCGGGCTACGGCATCAAGGACGTTGATCTCTTCTACTTCGATGACAGCGACCTGTCTTACGAGGCCGAGGATGCGGTTATCCGCCGGGCAGCGCAGCATTTCGAAGGGCTGCCGCTGCCCGTCGAGGTGCGCAACCAGGCGCGGGTGCATCTGTGGTATCCTCAGAAGTTCGGCCAGCCCTGCCCGCGCTATACGAGTTCCAGCGAGTCCGTTGGGTATTTTGCCTCGAAGACGCATGCGGTCGGGGTTCGATACGATGCCGGCGGGCAGCTGGAGCTGGTGGCGCCGTTCGGGCTGGATGACCTCTTTTCGTTTCGCATCACACCGAACCGGGTGACGGATAATCAGCGCACGCATGAGGCGAAGGGCGCGCGGGCGAGAGAGTGCTGGCCGGAGATTACGGTGGTGCCGTGGTAGGAGATGTCGAAGTCGGTGCGAGGCACCCCCCTCTGCCCTGCCGGGCATCTCCCCCTCAAGGGGGGAGATCAGGTGTCACGCAGGCTTTCGCCAATTACTAGACTAGCGTCGCCAGATGTGTGCGACAGCTGGGCTGCCAATCTCCCCCCTTGAGGGGGAGATGCCCGGCAGGGCAGAGGGGGGCGCCTCGGGCCAACGTATCGCTTCTTTCGCACTATGCAAAAGGGGCACCGCAGCGCCCCTTGCCTTAGTGTAGATGCTCACCCATTCACCAGCGCCAGCAATTCCTCCGTGTAGCGCTTGCCGACCACCTTGTCGGGCGACAGCGCATCGCCGATCGCCGCCACCTCAGCCGCGCTCAGTTCGATGCCAGCCGCCGCCGTGTTCTGCTCGAGATGGCGGATTTTGCGCGCGCCTGGGATCGGCACGATGAAATCGCCCTGGTGCAGCACCCAGGCGAGCGCCAGCTGCGCCGACGTCACGCCTTTTTCCACCGCCAGCTTTTCCAGTGTGGCGATGACCTTGGCATTAGCGGCCATGGCGTCTGCCTGGAAGCGCGGCAAGGTGCGGCGCCAGTCGTCGTCGCTCAAGGCTTCCGGTTTGGCGATGGTGCCGGTGAGCAGGCCGCGGCCGAGCGGGCTGTAGGGGACGAAGCCGATGCCGAGTTCGCGGCAAACATCGAACACCTCGTCTTCCGGATCGCGGCTCCACAGCGAGTATTCGCTCTGAACGGCAGCGATCGGATGCACGGCGTGCGCCCGGCGGATGGTGGCGGCACTGACCTCCGACAGGCCCAGCGCCCGCACCTTGCCCTCGCGCACCAGTTCGGCCATGGCGCCAACCGTGTCCTCGATCGGCACGTTGGGATCGACGCGGTGCTGGTAGTAGAGGTCGATGACATCGGTATCGAGCCGCTTCAGCGAGGCTTCCGCCACCGCCTTGACGTGCTCAGGGCGGCTGTCGACGCCGACCATGCGCTCGATGCCTGAGCCTTCCTCGGAAATCTTGAAGCCGAATTTTGTGGCGATCGTCACCTTGTCGCGCACTGGCTTCAACGCCTTGCCGAGAAGGATCTCGTTCTCAAAGGGGCCGTAGACTTCGGCCGTGTCGAAAAACGTCACGCCGATCTCTACAGCGCGGCGCAAGGTGGCAATCGCTTCGGCTTCCGGCTGGCCGCCATAGACGAAGCTCATGCCCATGCAGCCGAGGCCGACGGGGAAGACTTCGAGTTCAGTACCAAGTTTGCGGGTTTTCATGGCGCATCTCCTTGTTGCGATGAGAGGGGAGATAGCGCCTTGCCTTATTTTCGATAATTGGCTGTCATTCGCACGGGCTGTTCTATAAAATAGATCAATGAACCGGGCGCATCTTTCTCAACTGGCAGTACTGGCAACGGTCGCCCAGTGCGGCAGTTTTCGCGGCGCGGCGCGGGAACTGGCCATCGCGCCTTCGGCGGTGAGCCACGCGGTGTCCAGCCTGGAGGCGCGGCTTGGCGTGCGGCTCTTGGCGCGCAGCACGCGCAGCGTGGCACCGACCGAGGAAGGTGCGCAGTTGCTCGAGCGGCTGCGGCCGGCGCTGTCGGAGATCGACCTAGCGCTGGAGACGGCGGTCGAGGCGCGCGACCGGCCGGCCGGGAACCTGCGGCTGACCGTACCGCGCACCGCGGCCCACCTGGCATTGACACCCAGGCTCGGCGCCTTTGCATCGGCCTATCCCGATATCGTGCTGGAAATCGTCATTGAGGATCGCTTCACCGATGTCGTCGAAGGCGGCTTCGATGCCGGCGTGCGGCTCGGTGAGAGCCTGCAGCGCGACATGATCGCGGTGCGCATAGGACCAGACCTTCGCGGCGCCGTGGTCGGTGCGCCGTCCTATTTCGCGACCATGCCTAGACCGCGGCATCCGCGCGATCTTGCCGATCACCGCTGCATCCGCTTCCGTTTTTCCAGCGGCATTCTCTACCGCTGGGAATTCGAAAAGGATGGCGAAGAGATCGAATTCGCCGCTCAAGGGCCGCTGATCCTCGACGAAGACCATCTGATCGCCCAGGCAGCGGTCGACGGTGCTGGGCTCGCCTTTGTCTTCGACGATTATGTGCGCGCGCCGCTCGCCGACGGCCGGCTGATCCGCGTTCTGGAAGACTGGTGCCCGCCCTTCGACGGTTTCTTCGTCTACTATCCCAGCCGCCGCCAGATGCGCCCGGCGCTGCGGGCGTTTGTGGATTTCTTCAGCATTTGACGAATCTTGGCGCGAAGATGCCCGGAAATCAATCGGAAAGTACCGGCACTAAGGTAGCGCCCCAACGTCCGCCATCTCTGTGCTACAATGCACCGTCGCGCTTCCGTTACTGGATTGACCCGCGAGGAGGATCAAGCATGTCCGACCGCGCCAACGTAGGCCCTCTGCAACTGGGCGAACGAGCGCCCAATTTCGTACTCGACGCAATTACTCGCGAGGGCAAGATAGCTATCGACGATTTCCGCGGCGAGAGGCCAGTCCTGGTTGGGCTGTATCGAGGTCTCCATTGTCCTTTTTGCAGGCGTCATATCGCGACGGTTTCGCTGCTCACACCAGCCCTTAACGCAAAGGGCATCGAAAGCCTCACGGTGGTGAACACGCCCATCGAACGGGCGCGCCTTTATCTCCGGTACCATCCGATGGTTGGTTTGCTTGCTGCATCCGATCCTGAGCGGGCTTCACACCGCGCTTTTGGGCTCCCCAATATGCAGATCACCGAGGACGAGAGCGCATGGCCGCACAAGGCCTCAATGAGCGATGTGAAGGCGATGCGGCTCAACGTGCCGGGCGAAATGCCTGAGCCGATGGATCCGTTTGCCACGCTCGAATATCTGAACAAAAAAGACAATTACGATATCACTGAAGCGGACCAGCAAATGATGGCGACCGGCGTGGGCCAGCTCATGGGCCAGTTCCTGCTTGACCGCAACGGTGTCGTTCGCTGGACGTTCTCCGAGGTTTTCGATGGCGGCTTGGGCGCCCACCCGAACTCTGAGGCGATGATGTCGGTCGCGTCGCATATTGGTCAGTAGCGGCGCAGTGCGCTGAGCGGGTGCACGGATAGCAGGTGTTATGCAAACCGTTTAGTTCGAGCCGGGGTCGACGCGTTTCGGCACGAACTTGGCTTGCCACTCCTCGAGGCTCATCCGCGTGTCGGTTGTGGGTGACCGGGCCGGTTTTCTGACGACCGTCGCAATCTCTGCTTTGTCAACAACGAGGCCCAGGAGTCGCGCCTTGCCCAGGATGGCCGCGACACCGGCAGCGGGCAGCCTTTGCCGGGTGGCAAGCCGTAACATGTCGTCCAGCTCAAGGACGGGGCTGTCGACAGTGACCTCCGCGCGGTTTGCAGCCTTGGCCTTTTGTCAGGGTCGGTGGTTAGCCTACCCTCCCCCTTGTGGAGACCTCCCCCTTGTGGGGAGGGTCGGCGCGAAGCGACGGGGTGGGGGCTGTGCCCTATGAGGACCCCCACCCCRATCCGCTATGCGGATCGACCCTCCCCACAAGGGGGAGGGTAAGGGCGCGCCGGAAGAAAGCCCACCTGCCATTCGTTTATTTGCCATGCAGGCATCGATCACCAACAACGCAACCCGCTACGGCTGGGCGGCCATCATCCTTCACTGGCTGATCGGAATCATCTTCATTGGCCAGTTCGCGCTCGGCTTCGTCATGGTGCGATTGACCAGCCAGCGCACCGCGTTCGAGCTCATCCAGCTGCACAAATCCTTCGGCTTCCTGCTGCTCGGTCTCATCATCCTGCGCATCGCCTGGCGGCTCGGCAATGCGGCGCCGGCATTGCCGGCCTCGACCGGGGCGCTGGAGCGTCGCGCCGCGCCGCTGGCGCATCTGGCGCTCTATGCCTTCCAGCTCGCTCTGCCGCTGTCCGGCTGGGCGCTGGTTTCGGTGTCGATGCTGGAGATACCCAGCATGCCGTTCAACCTGTTCGTGATGCCGAACCTGCCGCTCGTCGAATCGGATGCCGCGGAAAGCTTCTGGGCAGCCGCGCACTGGTATCTCGCTTATGCCAGCATTGCGCTGGTCGCGCTGCATGCGCTGGCGGCGCTGCGCCACCATTTCTGGCTGCGCGACAGCGTGCTCGCGCGTATGATCACGCCTTCGTCAGATGGCGATGTGGAATAGGGCGCGCCGCGTATTCGTTCATGGAGGAAAGACGCAGGACTTTGCCTGCCCCAGAAGGACAAAACCCATGTATGCGCGCATCTTCGGATTGGCGGCGGTTGCCGCTTGTCTTGCCATGCCTGTCCTGGCCGCTGTCGACCTTAACGACGCAGCCGGCAGCTACTCGATCAGCCCGGCCAGCTCCAGCATCCGCTTTTCCATCGGCAAGGTCGGCGGCGGGGGCCTCGACGGCGCCTTCGGCCGCTTCAAGGGCTCGATCCGCATCGACAACAGCGATGTCGGACGCTCCCAGGTCAATTTCACCATCTATCCCGAAAGCGTCGGCACCGGTCAGGGCCGCATCGACGCCTTCCTGCGCTCCGACGCGGTGTTCGACGCCGCCAACAGTCCCGAAATCCAGTTCCGCTCGACCAGCGTGACCCGCACCAGCGACACCACGGCGCTGGTCAGCGGCCGGCTGACGGCGCGCGGCAAGACGTTTGCGGAAAAGTTCACCGCCGAGCTCGGCGGGCTGAAGGGCGGCACGATCAAATTCCACGTCACCGGCAAGGTGCTGCGCTCCCGCTACGGAATGGATGTCGGCACGCCGATCTATTCGAACATCGTCGACTTCGACATGACGCTGACGGGGAAGAAGGGCTAGCCGGAACCAGCGATCCGCATTGGCTTTTCCCCCAATTTCGGGCAAACCTCCTCGCCTGTTAATCGATAGGAGAAGCGCGATGTTCCGATGGGGAGTTTTGTCGACGGCCAAGATCGGCCGCGAGCAATTGTTGCCGGCAATCGTCGAGGCCGAGAATGGTGTTTTGTCGGCGATCGCCAGCCGCGACCTGTCGAAGGCCAAGGCCTTGGGCGATCGTTTCGGGGCCCGCCATGCCTTCGGCTCCTATGAGGAACTGCTGGCGTCGAAAGACGTCGACGGCGTCTACATCCCGCTACCGACCTCGCAGCATGTCGAATGGACCGCCAAGGCCATCGAAGCCGGCAAGCACGTGCTGGTGGAAAAGCCGCTGGCGCTCGACGCCAAGGATATCGCGCCGCTGATCAAGCTGCGCGACGCCAAAAAGGTGCTGGTGTGCGAAGCCTTCATGGTCATCTACCACCCGCAATGGATCAAGGTGCGCGACCTCATCGCCGACGGCGCCATCGGTCGGCTACGCCATGTGCAGGGCGCTTTCTCCTATTACAATGTCGACCCGACCAACATGCGCAACCAGCTCGATCTCGGCGGTGGCGCGCTGCCCGACATCGGCGTCTATCCGACCGTGTCGACGCGCTTTTGCACCGGCAAGGAGCCGCTGCGCGTGCAGGCGACGATCGAGCGCGACAAAAAATTCGGCACCGACATCTACTCCTCGATCCGCGCCGATTTCGGCGATTTCGAACTGTCCTTCTACCTGTCGACGCAGATGGCGGCGCGACAGGTGATGGTGTTCCATGGAGAGAAAGGGTTCATCGAGGTGTTCTCGCCGTTCAATGCGGGGCTCTACGACCACCATCGCATCGAACTGCACAACCAGAACCACACCGAGGCGCAGGTTTTCCGCTTTCCCGGCACGCAGCAATACCGGCGCGAGGTCGAGACGTTTGCGAGGGCGGCCGCGGGCGGCAAGGAGCGCGTCTTCACGCTAGAGGAATCGGTGCTCAACCAGAAGGTCATCGACGCCATCTTCCGCGCCGGCGGCAAGGAAGGCTGGGAGGCTGTCTGATCCGCAATATTTAGCCGGTTAATCTCATGGAAGAAGGGGGCCCGCATCATGCATGCGGACGCCCCTTCCTATTGGACTGACGATCTCACGCGCCGCTGAGCGCCAGGTGCAAGGTCTCGGCGAAGCGGTCGGGATAGGGGGCAAAACCCATATGGTCGCCGGGAAAGGCGGCGCGCTTGCTGCCGAGCCTGTCGGCCAGCGCCTTGCCCATGCCGTCGATCGGCTGGCCGATGGACTCTTCGCCGATGCCGACCACAACCGGGCGGCCGCGCAACGCTTCGACGTCAGGGCGGTAGAGCGACAGCGGCATGACGCCATGCGCCAGCCAGTATTCGAAATTGCCGCTCACCCTGGCAAAGGTCTCGGCCTCTTCGGGCGACGGTTCGAACGAAGGCGGCCCGTCCAGCGGCTCCTGCGGCCCGGCTTCATCATGGTCCGGCCCTTCCGACAGGCCATTCTCGCTGAAGAACTTCTGCATCGCCGCCTCGACGCCGTGGCTGCGATAGGTGTCGTGCAGGTCGCGCATGCCGGCCAGCGCCGGCGACGGGTCGTCGAGCAGCATCATGCTGGGCGGCTCATGCGCCACCAGCGCTCGCACCCGGCTGGGATGACGGGCGGCGAGGTTGAGCCCGATCTGGGCGCCGCCGCTGGTGCCGAACACATAGGCCGGCCCGGCGCCGAACGCCTCGATCAGCCGCGCCGCATCGTCGCCATGGACATCGAGGTCCTGTTCCTGCGGTTCTCCGTCGAAGGTGCTGCGCGAATTGCCGCGCGGGTCGTAGGCGACCACCGTATAGCGGTCGGCGAGGTGGTGCGCGACATGGGCGAAGACGCCGGCGTCCTGCGGCCCGCCGGGGATGATCAGCAGCACGGGGCCGGAGCCGCGCGTTTCATAATAGAGGCTGGCGCCCGGTACTTTCAGCGTCGACGATTTGTGTGTCATGTCCATCTCTCCTGTTGCTCTCACGTCAAAGTCCGGCTTTTCGTTCATTTGCTGGCGACAACCATGCGATTGCCCTCGCTGTCGCGGAACTCGGCGACGGTGCGGCCCGGCTGCCAGGGCGCTTCCTGCGGCTCGGTGATGATTTCGACACCGCGCGCCTTCAGCGCGGCGATCATCGCCTCGACATTGTCGTCGACCAGAACCATCACGGGTTCGGCGCTCGGCGCGTTATCGGCGCGCCTGATGAAATGCAAATTGGTGACCGCGAAGGGGAATGCCAGTTCGATCCAGCGCCAGCCGCTGTCACCCATCGGCTGGTCGGCTATCACCTGGCAGGCAAGGTGATCGGTGTAGAAGGCCTTGGCGCGGTCCTGGTCGATGACGGGCAATTCGGCAAACTGGATGTGCATGATGGGTCTCTCCCTGCTCCTCGATTGGCTGCCGCGCAGCCGTCCACGGGGGAAAGACGATATGGACGATCGAAAAGATTCGCCGGCGGTGAGAATCTTTTCGACGCCGCGAAACGTCTTCTCCATGCAGACTTGAAAAACAGGAGACGACAATGGGCTACAATCTCATCCGCTACGGCGTGAAGGATGAAAGCATCGCCGAGAACCGTATGCTGGTTGCAAAGGTGTTCGAGGCGCTGGACGAAACGAAGCCGCAATCCGTGCGCTACCTCGTGCTGGAACTGGAGAATGGCGAATTCGTCCATCTTGTCAGCCAGGACGGCGACGGCCTGACCGGGCTCGCCGCCTTCAAGGCCTTCAGCGCCGATCATGCCGGGCGACGCTCGACGCCGCTTGCCAGATCGCCGGCAAAGATCGTCGGCAATTATCGTATGCTGGCCGGCGAGGTCGTGCCGGCTTGACTGCAAACCCGGCATTTTGGGAATGGACAGGATGAACGCAGCAAAACTCGACCGGCCGGCACTGGAGGCGATGCTTCGCGACTTGCGGCCGAAGCTGCACCGCTACTGCGCCCGCATGGCCGGCTCTGTGATCGATGGCGAGGACATCGTCCAGGAGACACTGATCAAGGCGCTGCAAGCCATTGACGGCGACGCCTCTGTCGAGCGGCCGGAGCAATGGCTGTTCCGCATCGCCCACAATGCCGCGCAGGATCATCTGCGCCGGCGCCAGCGGGAGCAGGCGCGCATGAGCGAGACCGACATGACGACGATCGAAGACCCCTCGGCAAACGCCGATGCCAGGCTCGCCACCGCCGCCAGCCTGCGCAGCTTCATGCAGCTGGCGACGGCGCAGCGCAGTGCCGTGATCCTGGTCGACGTGCTTGGCCTCAGCCTGCACGAGACCTGCGAGGTCTCGGGCGCGACACTGGCCGCAACCAAGGCGGCGCTGCATCGCGGGCGGGCACAGTTGCGGCTGCTTGCGTCACAGGACGAACAAGCGCCTGTCCCAAAGCTCGACGCCAACGACGAGCGGCGCCTGCGCCGCTATGTCGACCTGTTCAACGCGCGCGACTTCGACGCCGTGCGCGCCTTGATTGCCGAAGACATCCAGCTCGACCTCGTCAACCGCACCCACATGCGCGGCAAGGCGCAGGTTTCCATCTATTTCGGCAATTACGACCGCGCCAGCGACTGGGCGCTGTCGCTCGGCTTTGTCGACGGCAGGCCGGCGATCCTGATCCGCAACCCGGAGACGCCGGAAAGCGGTGTGCGTGGCTTCATGCTGGTCGATTGGCAGGACGGAAAGGTTAGCGAGATCCGCGATTTCCGCTATGCGCCCTATTGCCTTGCCGACGCGGAAATCCGCTTCATCGACGAATGAGTGAAGCGGCGGCCAGAGAGCATGGGCCTCGCCGCCTCAGGCGAAGCTTTGCAAATTGGCGTCCTGCAGTTTGGAGCCGGCAAGCAGGGCCTCGAGCACCTGCTTCTTGAGCGACAGGCACTGCGAACGGGCAAGCTTGGCGATGGCCGAGACCTCGGCCACCTCGCAGGCGAGCACCAGTTCCTTCTGCTGGCCGATGATCGTTTGCGTGAAGTCGCGCGACTTGAAGCCGAGATGGAGAACGCGCTCCGACTGGTCGAGGATCTGGTCGAGCAGTCGCGCCAGCCGCAGGTTTCCCGAAAGCTCGGCCAACGCCAGGCGAAAGGCGCGATCGGCGGCGAGGAAGGCGACGTGGCTGCGCAACGTCTCCGGCTTTAGAACCTTTTGCGCCGCCAGCCGGATGTCGTCGAGCCCGCGTTCGGTGAGATTTGCCGCGGCCACCCGGAACACTTCCGGCTCGATCAGGCTGCGGACATCGAAAATCTCGTTGACGTCGCGCAGGCTGAGCGGTGCGATGACATAGCCGCGGCGCGGCTCGCTCTTGATCAGCCCTTCCTGCGTCAGGCGGGCAAGTGCCGAGCGGATCGTCGCCTTCCTGATCTGGTAGCGGTCGCCGATCTGCTTCTCGGTCAGGCTTTCGCCGGGGCGCAGCACGCAGGCGACGATGTCGCTCTTCAGCTGCTCATAGGCCTCCTCGCTGCGCAATATGTCGGCGGTCGAGGGTGACGCGGCTGCGGATTTCGGGGCGATCATGTCAGGTCTTCCTGGGGCAGTTGACGCTGGTTGCGGCATTCGCTAGCCTAAGCATCTCAGTTATGAGTATTAAGCTTCTTAAGAGGGATGACTGACAATGCCTCTTGCCGCTAACTCGCCTCTCTACGCCGTAACCGCCGATATCGTCAACGCAGCCAAAGGTCCTGATGCCTTCGATCGGGTGAAGGCGGTGTTGCGCGAGCACACTGATCGTTTTCACGCCTCGGGCGAGCTTGCCCATGAAGAGGAAGACGATGAGGTGCTGCTGCATGCCAGCCCCGACTTGACGATCTACCACATCACGCTGTCGCCCGGCCTGCAGTACCCGGCGCACAACCATCTAATGGATGCGCTGATCGGCATCTACAAGGGCAGCGAGACCAACTTCATCTATCCCGTCGACGGCAGCGAGATCGATACACCGGAACGCCAGGACATCGCGGCGCCCGCCGTGGTGCACATGACGCCGGATACGGTGCATGCCGTCGCCAACACCGGCAGCGCCCGCTCCGGCGCGCTGCATGTCTATCTCGGCAATCTGACCGAGATCGACCGCCATATGTGGAGCCCGGACAGCACCCGGGCCGAACCCTTCGACAATGAGCGGTATCTGGCCGGCGCGCGGCCGATTGGGCAGGCTGATTCCTAAGCCGAGAAAGAGCGAGAGAGGGCAGCGTCGAACCGCCTGCACGCCGAATCTTCGTCCCTTGTCAGCGATGATTTCCAGTCTCTTCGGTTGGAAACGGAACCTCGGCGTTCAGGAAACGCGTCGCGTCGGCGACAAACAACGCCGGGTATTGGAACAGGGAGCCGTGCGCGGAATCGGGATAGATGATCAGCTGGGCATTGGGCAGGTTCTGCTGCAGGATGTAGGAGTTGATCGTATAGATGATGACGTCGTTGCTGCCGTTGATGACGAGAACCGGCTGTTTGATGTCCTTCAAATAGTCCCAGGCTTTTTCGCGCTTGGCGCCCCATTTGGCGATAGCGGCGCGCTGCGCCAGTGCAGCGATCTCGGTGACCTGAGGATCGCGATCTTCGGTGCGGAGCTGAGAGCGTTTAAGAAACCGACGTCCGGCAGCTTGGCTCGCTTGCGAAGGCGTAAAGTGAACACGAAGCCAAAGGTCGTCAGGGTTCTCATAGGTCGCACCGAAGATCTGGGCGCCTTCGGGCGTACCGGTATCCATGCTCTCGCCGCTTCGTGGTCCGGTGCCGACCAGCACCAGTCGGCGAACGATATCCGGGGCCTGTAGCGCAATTTCCTGGGCGACCAGCCCTCCGATCGAGAAGCCAAGCACATCGGTCTGCTTGAGCCCGAGCGCTCTGATGAAGGCGATCGCGTTGGCACCCATCTCGGCAAACGTCTCCGGAACATCGCCTGAACTGCTGGAGACACCGGCATTGTCGAACAGGATGACTTCGCGCTCCTTGGCAACACCATCTGTCACCGCCGGATCCCAATGGTCCATCGTGCCCATGAAATGCATGTTGAAGACAAGCGGTACACCGCCTGGTTTGCCGAAGCGGCGGTAGGCGAAGCGGATGCCGCCGACTTCCACGATCTGGGTCGGCGCGGTTTGGTGAGTGTATTGGGTCACTGGGATTTACCTCATAAAGCTGTGCGATGTCGCCAGCCGGGCGCGGAACAACCTCCGCGCCCGGGACAGGATCAGCGGGACTTGCCGCCGTCGACGTTGAGAACATGGCCGGTGATGAAGGAGGCTTCGTCCGATGCGAGGAAGACGATCGCGTTGGCAAGCTCTTCGGTGAGGCCGAGACGACCCATCGGAACGGTTGTCACCAGAGCCGCCTTGTTCTCCGGCGTGCCGGTGAAGCGCGTCAGCATCCCGGTGTCGGTGGGTCCGGGCGCCACGACGTTGACACGGATACCCGAGTTGGCGATTTCCAGCGCCACCGATTTGGTGATGCCTTCGACGGCGTGCTTGCTGCCGACATAGACCGACGCCCCCGGCGCCCCCTCGTGTCCGTAGGTAGAGGAGATGTTGATGATGCTGCCGCTGCCCTGTTCCTGCATCACGCGCACTTCGTGCTTCATGCTCAGGATCACGCCGAGAACATTCGTGTCGAACGTCGCGGCATAGCTTTCGGCGGTCTGATCTGTGATCG
This sequence comes from Mesorhizobium sp. P2_F5, assembly GCF_056403715.1. Classification (NCBI taxonomy): domain Bacteria; kingdom Pseudomonadati; phylum Pseudomonadota; class Alphaproteobacteria; order Hyphomicrobiales; family Phyllobacteriaceae; genus Mesorhizobium; species Mesorhizobium sp. P2_F5. The sequence continues at coordinate 22,477 of NZ_JBFUEY010000041.1, forward strand.
GGCCGACCTGGCCTTCGGTACCGGCATTGTTCACCGCAACATCGAGCCGACCGAACCGTGCCACGGTCTTGTCGACCAGGGCGCGGACATCATCCTCCTTGCGGACGTCGGCGTTGATGAATTCAGCTTCCGAACCGAAGGAGCGCAACTCCTTGGCGAGTGCCTTGCCGGCCTCATCGCGCCGGCCGGCGACGACCACCTTCGCACCCTTCCTGGCGAAGGCGACGGCGGCGGCGCGTCCGATACCTGTCAGTCCACCTGTGATCAAGACAACGGGGTTAGTCATATATCCAGTCCTTTGAGATATGGCGTCCGTGTAAGGCGGATGCCTGATTGGGTAGCGAAGATCGTTTTCTTCTCCCCTGATTTGGGTTCTGCTGGCGTCACGGAAAAAGACTTTGTAAGTTGGGCCCCATGCCTCTGAGGCATGAGGCTCGTCATGGAATTGAGACATCTCCGCTATTTCGTCGCCGTCGCCGAGGAGGGCAGCCTGACGGTCGCGGCAAAGCGCCGGCTGCATACGGCGCAGCCGTCCTTGAGCCGTCAGATGAGTGATCTGGAGTATGAGGTCGGCACCCGGCTCATGGTCCGCACGGCACGAGGCATCGAGCTGACCGCCGCGGGCCGCGTCTTCCTCGACCATGCCCGGCTGGTCCTGGCCCAGGTCGAGGCGGCCCGTGACGCGGCCCGTCGCGCCGCGGAGCCTTCCAAGCCATCCTTTGCCGTGGGCTTCCTGACCGGACAGGAGATGGATTGGCTGCCCGAAGCCATGCGCATTCTTCGCGATGAACTTCCCAACATGGAGGTCACCGTTTCCAGTCAATATTCGCCGCAACTCGCCGACGCGCTTATGCGAGGCAGACTTGACGTCGCCTTCATGCGGCCGGAGGCACAAACCCCTGATCTGGTCTACAGGCTGGTCACCAAGGAGCCGCTGGTCGCCGTCTTGCCTGACGATCACCGCCTCGCCGCGCATGATGTTATCGACCCGCGCGACATTGTCGGCGAGACGTTTGTCAGCGTATCGAATACGGCGCCGGCGTTGCGGGTCGTCATCAACGACTATCTGGAGCGATCCAAGCTGAATATCACGCCGGATCACGAGGTGGACAATCTGGCAATGGCCATGTCCCTGATCGCCTCGACGCGGGGCGTGGCGTTCTTGCCGGCCTATGCTCGGAACTTCATGCCCCGGTCCGTGGTCAGCCGCCCGCTGAAGGGCGATGCACCAACGATTGATCTGGTGGTCGGCTATCACAAAGCCAACGCATCGCCGACCCTGAAGCTATTCCTGTCAAGAGTGGACGATCTGATCGCCCACGGTCGAAGAGAGTAAGGCGACACCTGTCGGCGCGCGCATCGCGCTGGTGCTGGGTTCGCTATGGATGCTGGTCGCGCTGGCCACCTAAAGCGTGTTGCGATTAATCGGCCTCATATCCGGCCGCTTTGAAGAAGTTTCTGCATTCGGTTGGCTCGAACAGATGGCAGATATCGCCGAGAGCCTCGCAGAGTGCATCGAAGCTTCTGGCCGCCTTCTTTCGCAGCCTCGCCTT
>NZ_JBFUEY010000042.1:0-22499 GCF_056403715.1 Mesorhizobium sp. P2_F5
GTGAAGCCGCACAAGAAGTTCGTGGCTGAAGCCTACATCCTGACCAAGGACGAAGGTGGCCGTCACACGCCGTTCTTCACCAACTACCGTCCGCAGTTCTACTTCCGCACGACCGACGTGACCGGCATCGTGTCGCTGCCGGAAGGCACCGAGATGGTGATGCCGGGCGACAACATCACGGTCGATGTCGAGCTGATCGTGCCGATCGCCATGGAAGAGAAGCTGCGCTTCGCCATCCGTGAAGGCGGCCGCACCGTCGGTGCCGGCATCGTCGTCACCATTAAAGAATAATCGAGTCCGGTATCCGCCGGATCGACAGGAAAGGGCGGCCCTCGGGCCGCCCTTTTTCTTTGGCTCATGGCCGGATGCCCCTGTTTTGGTGTCTCAATCTCTGTTGCAAGTCTCTGGGCCTATACTAGTATAGATTGCAATTGAGGGGCTTGGTCGGATGGTTCCACGGCACCGTTTTCAGGGTTGGGCGTGCCGGGCACTGGGGCTGATCTGCCTGGTGTCGCTGCTTGCCATGGGCAGTGCCGCCTTCGCCGGCCAGACAAAAAATTCCGAGCCGGATCCGGATGCGCCGATGCGGTTCGTCGTCGTGCGCAGCAACGCGCCGGGCTGCGAGCCGACCTGTCCGGAATGGATATCGGCCGAAGGTGCGATATCGGCCAAATCGCCGGCACTGCTCAAGGCTGCCCTGAAAACGCTCGGCCGCCGCAAATTGCCGATCGTCGTCAACTCTCCCGGCGGCGATGTCGATGCGGCCATCGCCATGGGCCGCATGATACGCAAGAACAAGCTCGACATCGCGGTCGGCCGGACCTGGTTTGTCGGCTGCGAGCCGGGGGTGAAAAACTGCAAGGAGAACGACGCCAAAGGCTCGCACTATATCGGCAACCCCTATGTGCTCGGCAGCTATTGCGCGTCCGCTTGCCCGATGATGCTGGCCGGCGGCACCAGGCGCCTGGTCGGGCCGCTGGCCTATCTCGGCGTCCACCAGATCACGACGACGGTCGTGCAAATGAACGTGCAATATGAAGTCCGCTATCGCATCGTCAAAGGCAAGAAGCGGGTCATCAGCAAGAAGGTCGTCAGCCGCAGGAATGCCGGCAGCTACAAGACCTACGAAATGAGCAAGAGGGTGGAGAGCAAGCTGGCCGCTTATTTCCAGGAGATGGGTGTCGACCTCAGCGTGCTCGAAACGATGAAGAGCACGCCGGCCAGCGACATCCAACAGATCGACCTCAGCGACATGCTGACGATGAAGCTGGTCACCAGCGTGGACGCCGCGGATTTGCTGACCAGCGCAAGCCTGTGCACGCTGGACCTTCCGGCCCCGAATTGCCGCGAAATACCGGCGAACAAGCCAGCCGGCGGCCTTCCGGCCGTGGCCAAGGCAGCGCCGGTGAAGCCGGAGGACGGACAGCACGATGACGGCATGCGCTTTGTCGTGGTTCGCGGCAGCAACCCGCTCTGCAACCCCGACTGCCCGGAATGGATTGCGGCGCAAGGCGCTATTACACCTCAGACGCCGCAGAAGCTCAGCCAATTGCTCGCCACACTTGGCAACCGACGGCTGCCCGTGGTGATCAGCTCGCGAGGCGGTGACCTCCCCAGCGCCCTGGCGGCGGGACGGATCATCCATGAAAAGAAGCTCGACGTTGCCGTTGCCCGCACCGATTTCGTCGGCTGCGACCCGGCAGAGTGGAATTGCCTGGCCAAGGACGGCGCCTATGCCGGACTGAGCGTCGACGGGGACGGCGACTGCGATTCGGCCTGTGCGCTCATGCTGGCCGGCGGCGCCAGACGGCTTGTCGGCTCCCAGGCGCGGCTCAGCCTTTATCTGATGGGCCAAAAGCAGACGGTCAAAGCCTATCTCGACGAGATGGCCATAAGCCCGGCTCTGTTTACTGCGCTTCAGGGCAGTTCGGTCGAGCGCCAGCTCGAACCTGATATGATGCTGAAGGTTGGACTTACGACCGGGCGCCAGTCGGCGGATGCGCTGACGGGTTCCAGCATCTGCAAGTCGGCGCCGAAACCTGAGAATTGCCGCCTGGTAGCATCGTCCAACGCTCAGGCCGAGGTGCCCGCCAAATTGTAGGCGCTCGGGAACTCGCCATCGAGGCAGGTTGAGCCATGCTCGTCGTTTCAGCTATCGTCCATGCCAAATTGACGGATGAGGATCGAGCATGAGCCAGGATATCCCGACGCTTTACGAATGGGCCGGCGGCATCGAGGCGCTCACGCGGCTGACGGAGACGTTTTACGACAAGGTGGCACGAGATCCGGTCGTCGGCCCGGTATTCAAGCACATGTCGCCTGACCATCCCGCCCATGTCGCGGCCTTTATCGGCGAGGTTTTCGGCGGGCCGAAAACCTATAGCGAAAGGCATGGCGGCCATCGCGAGATGGTCATGCACCATCTCGGCAAGCATCTGAGCGAAGAACAGCGTCGCCGCTGGATCAGCCTGCTTGCCGATGCCGCTGATGCGGTCGGGCTGCCGGACGATCCTGAATTCCGCTCAGCCTTCATGGGCTATGTCGAATGGGGATCGCGGCTGGCCAAGATGAACTCCACCCTCGGCGAGACCTGCGACCCGCAGACCGAGCCAATGCCGGCCTGGGGCTGGGGTGTACCGGGCGGGCCGTATAAGCCTCCGGCCGGGGATTGAGCGCCGGCAAGCGGCTTCGGGCAGGCGGAAAATCACGATGGACAGGGAAGGGCTGGCGATCGCCTGTCCGGATTTCTAGCGAAGGACATGAAAGCGCGTCAGACCACTCTTTACAGCGCGCCCGGAAGCTTTTAGGAAGCGCCTGCGCCGAAACGCGTGTACGGGCATAGCTCAGTTGGTAGAGCGGCGGTCTCCAAAACCGCAGGTCGTAGGTTCGAGCCCTGCTGCCCGTGCCATTTTCTCAAATGGCGATTCACGAACGAACTCGGTCCCGTGCCCCGCATTGAAAAATGGCAGGTGGCTTGCCATATTAGGGAAACTGAGGCATAAGACCCCCATAGCCGGGACGGGACGACTGGATGGTTCCGAGGCGGCGTTTGGTCATAAAGCGGAGACTTGCCACTTGCGTGGATCAAGAATCGGTTTTATGTAGACACAACAGACACGCGACGCGTGGAGCTGGGAAGCCGGCTTTACGCGTCCGATTTGCATGGGCGAAATGGCGCTGATTCGGCGCCGACTTGAACCCAGGCGGCACGTCCCGGCCAGCGGGATCATCCAGGAGACCCGGCCAACGGGTCTTGAAGACAGAGCGGCATATGGCTTCGAAAACCACAAATCCTTTCGTCTTTCTCCAGCAGGTCCGCGCGGAGACCGCCAAGGTGACTTGGCCGTCACGCCGGGAGACGATGATCTCGACGGTGATGGTGCTCGTGTTCGCGGTCATCGCGATGATCTTTTTCTTCACCGCCGACGTGGCCATGGGCTACGCGATCGAGCGGTTACTGAGCCTCGGCCATTAAGTCCGGCGATTACGGAGAAGTCTTGAAATGACCGCGCGCTGGTACATCGTCCACGCCTATTCGAACTTTGAAAAAAAGGTCGCCGAGGACATTGAGAACAAGGCCAAGCAGAAGGGCCTGTCCGCCGATATCGAACAGATCGTGGTGCCGACCGAGAAGGTCGTCGAGATCCGCCGCGGCCGCAAGGTCGATGCCGAGCGCAAGTTCTTTCCGGGCTATGTGCTGTTGAAGGCCAATCTGACCGACGCGGTGTTCTCGCTGGTCAAGAACACGCCGAAGGTCACCGGTTTCCTCGGTGACTCCAAGCCGGTGCCGATCACGGAAGCCGAAGCGCAGCGGATCCTGAACCAGGTCCAGGAAGGCGTCGAGCGGCCGAAGCCCTCGGTCACCTTCGAGATCGGCGAGGCGATCCGCGTTTCGGACGGTCCGTTCGCATCGTTCAACGGTTTCGTCCAGGAAGTGGACGAGGAGCGGGCGCGGCTCAAGGTGGAAGTTTCGATCTTTGGGCGCGCCGTGCCCGTCGATCTGGAATTCGGACAGGTCGAAAAGGGCTGATCCGAAAACCCGCGTCGGTTCGCCGGCAAGGGGAGGCGGCGCGAAAACGCGCGGCCGGAACAGGTGGGAGGCGAATGTGGCTTTAGCCGGCCGCGCGAACCGCACCACCAGACTGCAACCGCCGGCATTCCCCGATAATGGGGCCGGCATGAGACAAAGGCAGGAAAGAGATGGCTAAGAAAATTGCAGGCCAGCTCAAGCTCCAGGTCAAAGCGGGATCGGCTACGCCGTCTCCGCCGATCGGCCCGGCACTTGGTCAGCGTGGCATCAACATCATGGAGTTCTGCAAGGCGTTCAACGCGCAGACCCAGGAAATGGAAAAGGGATCGCCGATCCCGGTCGTCATCACCTACTACCAGGACAAGTCCTTCACCTTCGTCATGAAGACGCCGCCGGTGAGCTACTTCCTGAAGAAGGCGGCGAATTTGACTTCGGGTTCCAAGGAGCCGGGCAAGATCAAGGCCGGCACGATCGGCCGCGACAAGGTGCGCGCCATCGCCGAGCAGAAGATGAAGGATCTGAACGCAAACGACGTCGAAGCGGCCATGCGCATGGTCGAGGGCTCCGCCCGCTCGATGGGTCTGGAAGTGGTGGGCTGAGATCATGGCAAAGATTGCAAAGCGTGTATCGAAGACCCGTGACGGCATCGACCCCAACAAGGCTTATGCCCTTGGTGAGGCGCTGAAGTTGCTCAAGGACCGTTCGACGGTGAAGTTCGACGAGACTATCGAAGTTGCGATGAACCTCGGCGTCGACCCCCGTCATGCCGACCAGATGGTCCGCGGCGTGGTCAATTTGCCGAATGGCACCGGCCGCTCGGTCCGTGTCGCCGTGTTCGCACGTGGCGACAAGGCCGATGAGGCTCGCGCCGCTGGCGCCGACATCGTCGGTGCCGAGGATCTGGTCGACATCGTCCAGAAGGGCACGATCGACTTCGATCGCTGCATCGCCACGCCGGACATGATGCCGCTGGTCGGCCGTCTGGGTAAGGTGCTCGGCCCGCGCGGCATGATGCCGAACCCGAAGGTCGGCACTGTGACTACGGACGTCGCTGCCGCCGTCAAGGCATCGAAGGGCGGCGCTGTCGAGTTCCGCGTCGAGAAGGCCGGTATCGTTCATGCCGGCGTCGGCAAGGTCTCGTTCGACGTCAAGGCGCTGGAAGAAAACGTCCGCGCCTTCGCCGACGCCGTGACCAAGGCGAAGCCGGCTGGCGCCAAGGGCAACTACGTCAAGAAGGTGTCGGTCACCTCGACGATGGGCCCGGGCCTCAAGCTCGACGTCTCGACGCTCGCCGCGTCCTGATACGAACAATTCGGATCGGCCTCTAAAGCGCTGATCCGCAAGTGAATTCCGGGCCTCCGACTTGTCGGCGGCCCGGTACCGGAAGTCGAGAGGCTTCCGGACATCCTGTCCGAGATTGCAGGCGGCCCAGAAGCCTTAATTGAATTGGGCCTGCATGAGACGGGTGAAAACCGGACAACGGAGCGACAAGCTCCAATGAAAGGTTCGAACCGTGTTTGCCTTTTGTCTGCGCATCGCCGGCTTGCCGTCGATGTGGCGAAAGGGGGCAGGATCCTCGAGCGTCGTTCGGGAGATCCGTTACTGGATGGCCCGGCCGGCAAAAAGGCAACCCGACGCCTGTCCTATTAGTGGGGCAGGGGTCAACTGGAGATAGGCAGTGGACAGAGCGGAAAAACGCGAACTCGTCACGGGCCTGAATGGTGCTTTTGCAGGCGCTGGTTCAGTCGTCGTGGCCCACTACGCCGGTATCACCGTCGCGCAAATGAACGACCTTCGGTCGAAAATGCGCGCTGCCGGTGGCACCGTCAAAGTCGCGAAGAACCGTCTCGCCAAAATCGCTCTTCAGGGCACGGACTCCGCATCGATCATCGACCTGTTCAAGGGACAGACGCTGATCGCTTATTCGGAGGATCCGATTGCGGCGCCGAAGGTCGCGTCCGATTTCGCCAAGGGAAATGACAAGCTTGTCATTCTCGGCGGCGCAATGGGCACCACCTCGCTCAACGCCGACGGTGTGAAGGCACTCGCCACACTTCCGTCGCTCGATGAGCTGCGCGCCAGGCTGGTTGGCATGATCGCCACGCCGGCAACCCGGATCGCCCAGATCGTCAATGCGCCAGCGGCTTCGGTCGCGCGCGTCATCGGCGCTTACGCCCGGAAGGACGAGGCGGCATGAGGCCGTTCCTCGCTATCACAAACACACGTTCGAACCTTATGAAGGAATACAACAATGGCTGATCTGGCAAAGATCGTAGACGACCTTTCGAAGCTGACCGTCCTCGAGGCGGCCGAGCTGTCGAAGCTTCTGGAAGAAAAGTGGGGCGTTTCGGCTGCTGCTCCGGTTGCGGTTGCCGCTGCCGGCGGCGCTGCCGCTGCTGCTGCTCCGGCTGAGGAAAAGACGGAATTCGACGTCGTCCTCACCGAGGCAGGCGCTCAGAAGATCAACGTCATCAAGGAAGTCCGCGCCATCACCGGCCTGGGCCTCAAGGAAGCCAAGGATCTGGTCGAAGCAGCTCCGAAGCCGGTCAAGGAAGCCGTTTCCAAGGCTGACGCTGAGAAGTTCAAGGCCCAGCTGGAAGCAGCCGGCGCCAAGGTCGACCTGAAGTAAGCGTAAAAGCGGCGGGCGGCCTCGCGCCGCCCGCCACTCCCTTCATCGAAGGGAGGATGCGTAGCGCGAGATGTACGAGAACCTCTTTCCTGAGGGCCGAAACCGGCCTTCAGGAAACGGGTTTTCTCCCGTTTTAGCCGTCGCCGCCAGGCGGCGGGAAACAGATCAGGGGCCGCCACCGAGGTGGCCGCGCACGCAAGGTGAGCCGCGGCGAGGCTCGCCCCGAGTTTATAGCTAAGGAGCGACGATGGCCCAGACCCAGACTTTCAATGGCCGCAGACGCGTACGCAAGTTCTTCGGAAAGATCCCGGAAGTTGCGGAGATGCCGAACCTGATCGAGGTTCAAAAGGCATCCTATGACCAGTTCCTGATGGTGGACGAGCCCAAGGGCGGCCGTCCGGACGAAGGGCTGCAGGCTGTTTTCAAGTCGGTCTTCCCGATCTCCGATTTCTCCGGCTCCTCGATGCTGGAGTTCGTGAAGTACGAGTTCGAAGGACCGAAATTCGACGTTGACGAATGCCGTCAGCGCGACCTGACTTATGCCGCGCCGCTGAAGGTGACGCTGCGCCTGATCGTGTTCGATATTGACGAGGATACCGGCGCCAAGTCGATCAAGGACATCAAGGAGCAGGACGTCTACATGGGCGATATGCCGCTCATGACCCTGAACGGCACCTTCATCGTCAACGGCACCGAGCGCGTCATCGTCTCGCAGATGCACCGTTCGCCGGGCGTCTTCTTCGATCACGACAAAGGCAAGTCGCACTCGTCGGGCAAGCTTCTGTTTGCCGCGCGCGTCATCCCCTATCGCGGTTCGTGGCTCGACATCGAGTTCGATTCCAAGGACGTCGTGCACGCCCGCATCGACCGCCGCCGCAAGATTCCGGCGACGTCGCTGTTGATGGCGCTTGGCATGGACGGCGAAGAGATTCTGTCGACCTTCTACAACAAGATCACCTACAAGCGCGCCGGCGACCACTGGCGCATTCCGTTCAACGTCGAGCGTTTCCGCGGCCTCAAGGCTGTCGGTGACCTGGTCGATGCCGATACGGGCGAGGTCGTCGTCGAGCAGGGCAAGAAGATCACCGCCCGCCAGGCAAGGGCGCTTGGCGAAAAGGGTCTCAAGGCGATCAAGGCGACCGACGAGGATCTGCTCGGCAACTACCTGGCCGAAGACATCGTCAACTACGGCACCGGCGAGATTTTCCTCGAAGCCGGCGACGAGATCGACGAAAAGACGCTGAAAGTGCTGCTCGGCACGGGCGAAAATGAGATCAAGGTTCTCGACATCGACCACGTCAATGTCGGCGCCTACATCCGCAATACGCTCAACGTCGACAAGAACGAGAGCCGTCAGGACGCGTTGTTCGACATCTATCGTGTCATGCGCCCGGGCGAGCCGCCGACGCTGGAAACCGCCGAAGCCATGTTCAACTCGCTGTTCTTCGACAGCGAGCGCTATGACCTGTCGGCTGTCGGCCGCGTCAAGATGAACATGCGCCTCGAGCTCAAGGCCGAGGATACCGTGCGCGTTCTGCGCAAGGACGACATCCTGGCCGTGGTCAAGACGCTGGTCGAACTGCGCGACGGCAAGGGCGAGATCGACGACATCGACAATCTCGGCAACCGCCGCGTGCGTTCCGTCGGCGAGCTGATGGAGAACCAGTACCGCGTCGGCCTGCTGCGCATGGAGCGCGCGATCAAGGAACGTATGTCCTCGATCGAGATCGACACGGTGATGCCGCAGGACCTGATCAACGCCAAGCCGGCGGCTGCCGCCGTGCGCGAGTTCTTCGGTTCCTCGCAGCTGTCGCAGTTCATGGACCAGACCAACCCGCTGTCGGAGATCACCCACAAGCGCCGCCTGTCGGCACTTGGACCGGGCGGCCTGACCCGCGAGCGCGCCGGCTTCGAGGTGCGCGACGTGCACCCGACGCATTACGGCCGCATCTGCCCGATCGAGACGCCGGAAGGCCCGAATATCGGTCTGATCAACTCGCTGGCGACTTTCGCGCGCGTCAACAAGTACGGCTTTATCGAAAGCCCGTACCGCAAGATCGTCAATGGCAAGCTGACCAATGAGGTCGTCTATCTCTCCGCTATGGAAGAGTCCAAGCACCACGTTGCGCAGGCCAATGCCGAGCTCGACAAGAATGGTGGTTTCGTCGACGAATTCGTCATTTGCCGCAGCGCCGGCGAAGTGATGATGGCGCCGCGCGAAAACGTCGATCTGATGGACGTGTCGCCCAAGCAGATGGTGTCCGTGGCCGCGGCGCTGATCCCGTTCCTCGAGAACGACGACGCCAACCGCGCGCTGATGGGTTCCAACATGCAGCGTCAGGCCGTGCCGCTGGTGCGCGCCGAAGCGCCGTTTGTCGGCACCGGCATGGAGCCGATTGTTGCCCGTGACTCGGGCGCCGCCATCGGCGCCCGCCGCGGCGGCATCGTCGACCAGGTGGACGCGACGCGTATCGTCATCCGCGCAACGGAAGATCTCGACCCGGGCAAGTCCGGCGTCGACATCTACCGGCTGATGAAGTTCCAGCGTTCGAACCAGAACACCTGCATCAACCAGCGTCCGCTGGTGCGTATGGGCGACCGCGTCAACAAGGGCGACATCATTGCCGACGGTCCGTCGACCGAGCTCGGCGATCTGGCGCTCGGCCGCAACGTGCTGGTGGCGTTCATGCCGTGGAACGGCTACAACTACGAGGACTCGATCCTGCTCTCCGAGCGTATCGTGGCCGACGACGTCTTCACCTCGATCCACATCGAGGAGTTCGAAGTCATGGCCCGCGACACCAAGCTTGGACCGGAGGAAATCACGCGCGACATTCCGAACGTTTCGGAAGAAGCGCTGAAGAACCTCGACGAAGCCGGCATCGTCTATATCGGCGCGGAAGTGCAGCCGGGCGACATCCTGGTCGGCAAGATCACGCCGAAGGGCGAAAGCCCGATGACGCCGGAAGAAAAGCTCCTGCGCGCCATCTTCGGTGAAAAGGCGTCGGACGTTCGCGACACCTCGATGCGCATGCCTCCGGGCACCTTCGGCACCGTCGTCGAAGTGCGCGTCTTCAACCGCCACGGCGTCGAGAAGGACGAGCGCGCCATGGCGATCGAACGCGAGGAGATCGAACGCCTCGCCAAGGACCGCGATGACGAGCAGGCGATCCTCGACCGTAACGTCTATTCGCGTCTTTCCGACGTTCTCGTCGGCAAGGAAGCGATTGCCGGACCGAAGGGCTTCAAGAAGGGCTCGAAGCTCTCGAAGGACACGCTGGACGAGTATCCGCGTTCGCAGTGGTGGCAGTTCGCGGTGGAGAACGAAAAGCTCCAGAGCGAACTGGAAGCCCTGCGTGGCCAGTACGACGACTCCAAGAAGGCGCTCGAGCAGCGCTTCATGGACAAGGTCGAGAAGGTCCAGCGCGGCGACGAAATGCCTCCGGGCGTCATGAAGATGGTCAAGGTCTTCGTGGCCGTGAAGCGCAAGATGCAGCCGGGCGACAAGATGGCCGGCCGTCACGGCAACAAGGGTGTCGTGTCGCGCATCGTTCCGGTCGAGGACATGCCTTTCCTCGAGGACGGCACGCATGCCGATATCGTGCTCAACCCGCTGGGTGTGCCGAGCCGCATGAATGTCGGCCAGATCCTGGAAACGCATCTGGGCTGGGCATGTGCGGGCATGGGCAAGAAGATCGGCGAGCTGATCGACGCGTACAAGACGGCTGGAGACATCAAGCCGCTGCGCAAGACGCTCGAGAGCTTCATCCCGGCCAACGACCGCAACGAGCCGGTCCGCGAGTATGACGACGAGAGCATCGTTCGCCTCAGCGAGCAGATGCGCCGCGGCGTCTCCATCGCGACACCGGTGTTCGACGGCGCGCATGAGGTCGACATCAACATCATGCTGGAGCAGGCGGGCCTGCACACCAGCGGCCAGTCGCAGCTCTATGACGGACGCACCGGCGAGCCGTTCGATCGCAAGGTGACGATGGGCTATATCTATATGCTCAAGCTTCACCACCTGGTGGACGACAAGATCCACGCGCGTTCGATCGGTCCGTACTCGCTCGTTACCCAGCAGCCGCTGGGCGGCAAGGCGCAGTTCGGCGGCCAGCGCTTTGGCGAAATGGAAGTGTGGGCTCTGGAAGCCTACGGCGCCGCCTACACGCTGCAGGAAATGCTGACGGTGAAGTCGGACGACGTCGCCGGCCGCACCAAGGTCTACGAGGCGATCGTACGCGGCGACGACACGTTCGAGGCAGGCATTCCGGAGAGCTTCAACGTGCTCGTCAAGGAAATGCGGTCCCTTGGCCTCAATGTCGAGCTGGAGAACACCAAGCTTGACGACAACCCTGTCCGGCTGCCCGACGCGGCCGAGTAAGAACAAGACATCCGGTCGCGGGAGCCCGCGGCCGGATGCACCAAATTCTACGGCCGGTGGGCCGACCACTCAGCGGGCATTTGGCCCGCGTTAGATGCAAGGGGTTTTCGAGGACCCCGAAAAGGAGAACGGCATGAACCAAGAGGTCATGAATCTCTTCAATCCGCAGGCGCCGGCGCAGGTGTTCGATTCCATCCGGATATCGCTCGCCAGCCCTGAGAAGATTCTGTCCTGGTCGTTCGGCGAGATTAAGAAGCCGGAGACCATCAACTACCGCACCTTCAAGCCGGAGCGTGACGGTCTGTTCTGCGCGCGCATTTTTGGCCCGATCAAGGACTACGAATGCCTGTGCGGCAAGTACAAGCGCATGAAGTACAAGGGCGTCATCTGCGAAAAGTGCGGCGTCGAAGTCACGCTGTCGCGCGTTCGCCGCGAGCGCATGGGCCATATCGAGCTGGCAGCACCTGTCGCTCACATCTGGTTCCTGAAGTCGCTGCCGTCGCGCATCGGCACGCTGCTCGACATGACCCTGAAGGACATCGAGCGCGTCCTTTACTTCGAGAACTACATCGTCACCGAGCCTGGCCTCACCGCGCTGAAGGAGCACCAGCTGCTCAGCGAGGAAGAGTACATGATCGCCGTCGACGAGTATGGCGAGGATTCGTTCACCGCCATGATCGGCGCCGAGGCCATTCATGACCTCCTGGCCGGCATGGACCTGGAGAAGATCGCTGGCGACCTGCGTTCGGAACTGGCTTCGACCACGTCCGAGCTGAAGCAGAAGAAGTATCTGAAGCGGCTCAAGGTCGTCGAGAACTTCATGGAATCCGGCAACCGTCCGGAATGGATGATCATGAAGGTGGTTCCGGTGATCCCGCCGGACCTGCGCCCGCTTGTCCCGCTGGACGGCGGCCGTTTCGCGACGTCCGACCTGAACGACCTCTATCGCCGCGTCATCAACCGCAACAACCGCCTGAAGCGGCTGATCGAGCTGCGGGCGCCGGGCATCATCGTGCGCAATGAAAAGCGCATGCTGCAGGAAGCCGTCGATGCTCTGTTCGACAACGGCCGCCGCGGCCGCGTCATCACCGGCGCCAACAAGCGCCCGCTGAAGTCGCTGTCCGATATGTTGAAGGGCAAGCAGGGCCGGTTCCGCCAGAACCTGCTCGGCAAGCGCGTCGACTATTCGGGCCGTTCGGTCATCGTCACCGGTCCGGAGCTCAAGCTGCACCAGTGCGGCCTGCCGAAGAAGATGGCGCTCGAACTGTTCAAGCCCTTCATCTACGCCCGCCTCGACGCCAAGGGCTTCTCCTCGACCGTCAAGCAGGCCAAGAAGCTGGTCGAGAAGGAGCGTCCGGAAGTCTGGGATATCCTCGATGAGGTCATCCGCGAGCATCCGGTGCTGTTGAACCGTGCGCCGACGCTGCACCGCCTCGGCATCCAGGCGTTCGAGCCGATCCTGATCGAAGGCAAGGCGATCCAGCTGCATCCGCTGGTCTGCACGGCCTTCAACGCCGACTTCGACGGCGACCAGATGGCCGTTCACGTGCCGCTGTCGCTCGAGGCTCAGCTTGAAGCTCGCGTGCTGATGATGTCGACCAACAACATCCTGCATCCGGCTTCCGGCGCGCCGATCATCGTGCCGTCGCAGGACATGGTTCTGGGTCTCTACTATCTCTCGATCGTCAATCAGAACGAGCCGGGCGAAGGCATGGTGTTTGCCGATATGGGCGAACTCCAGCATGCGCTCGAGACCAAGGCCGTCACCCTGCACGCCAAGATCAGGGGTCGCTTCCGCTCGGTCGACGCCGAAGGCAAGGTCGTGTCGAAGATCTACGACACAACGCCTGGCCGCATGATCATCGGCGAGCTGCTGCCGAAGAACGTCAACGTGCCCTACGAGACCGCCAACCAGGAGATGACCAAGAAGAACATCTCCAAGATGATCGACACCGTCTACCGCCATTGCGGTCAGAAGGAGACGGTCATTTTCTGCGACCGCATCATGGCGCTTGGCTTCGGCCATGCCTGCCGCGCCGGCATTTCGTTCGGCAAGGACGACATGCTGATCCCGGACGCCAAGATCAAGCTGGTCTCCGACACCGAGGCTTTGGCCAAGGAATACGAGCAGCAGTACAATGACGGTCTGATCACGCAGGGCGAGAAGTACAACAAGGTCGTCGACGCCTGGGCCAAGTGCTCGGAAAAGGTCGCCGACGAAATGATGGCCCGCATCAAGGCCGTGGAGTTCGAGGACAATGGCCGTCAGAAGCCGATGAACTCGATCTACATGATGTCGCATTCGGGTGCGCGCGGTTCGCCCACCCAGATGCGCCAGCTCGCCGGCATGCGCGGCCTGATGGCCAAGCCGTCGGGTGAAATCATCGAGACGCCGATCATCTCGAACTTCAAGGAAGGCCTGACCGTGCTCGAGTATTTCAACTCGACCCACGGCGCCCGCAAGGGTCTGGCCGACACCGCCTTGAAGACGGCGAACTCGGGTTACCTCACCCGTCGTCTGGTCGACGTGGCGCAGGACTGCATCGTCAACTCCGTGGATTGCGGCACCGACAAGGGCCTCACCATGCAGCCGATCGTCGATGCCGGTCAGGTCGTCGCTTCGGTCGGCCAGCGCGTGCTGGGCCGTACCGCGCTCGACGACATCAACCATCCGGTGACCGGCGACCTGCTGGTCAAGGCCGGAACGCTGATGGACGAGCGTGACGTGGAGCAGATCGAAAAGGCCGGCGTGCAGTCGGTCCGCATCCGTTCGGCACTGACCTGCGAAGTCAGGGTCGGCGTCTGCGCGGTCTGCTACGGACGCGATCTTGCCCGCGGCACCCCGGTCAACCAGGGCGAAGCCGTCGGCGTCATCGCGGCGCAGTCGATCGGCGAGCCGGGCACCCAGCTCACCATGCGTACCTTCCACATGGGCGGTACGGCGCAGGTGGTGGATAGTTCGTTCCTTGAAGCCTCGTATGAGGGCAAGGTCGAGATCCGCAACCGCAACGTGGTGCGCAACTCCGACGGCCAGCAGATGGTCATGGGCCGCAACATGGCGGTGCTGATCCTCGACGAAGCCGGCAAGGAGCGTGCCTCGCACCGCCTCACCTATGGTTCGCGCATCTTCGTGGACGATGGCGACAAGGTGAAGCGCGGCCAGCGTATCGCCGAATGGGATCCCTATACCCGTCCGGTCCTCACCGAAATCGAGGGCAGGGTGGCGTACGAGGATCTGGTCGACGGCATTTCCGTTCAGGAAACGGCCGACGAATCGACCGGCATCACCAAGCGTGAGGTCATCGACTGGCGTTCGACGCCACGCGGCAACGACCTCAAGCCGGCGATCGCCATCCAGGACGCCAAGGGCAAGGTCGGCAAGCTGTCGAAGGGCGGCGACGCCCGCTTCCTGCTCTCGGTCGAGGCCATTCTCTCGGTCGAGCCGGGTTCGCAGGTTCGTCCCGGCGACGTTTTGGCGCGTATCCCGATGGAAAGCGCCAAGACCAAGGACATCACCGGCGGTCTGCCCCGTGTTGCCGAGCTGTTCGAGGCACGTCGTCCGAAGGATCACGCCATCATCGCCGAGATCGATGGCACGATCCGCTTCGGCCGCGACTACAAGAACAAGCGCCGCATCATCATCGAGCCGCATGACTCGACGCTTGAGCCGGTCGAATACCTGATCCCGAAGGGCAAGCCGTTCCATCTCCAGGACGGCGACGTCATCGAGAAGGGCGACTACATCCTCGACGGCAATCCGGCGCCGCACGACATCCTGGCGATCAAGGGCGTGGAAGCACTTGCTTCCTACCTCGTGAACGAAATCCAGGAAGTCTACCGTCTGCAGGGCGTGTCGATCAACGACAAGCACATCGAGGTGATCGTTCGCCAGATGCTGCAGAAGGTCGAGATCACGGTGCAGGGCGACTCGACCTACATTCCGGGCGACCACGTCGACGTGATCGAACTGGAAGAGGTCAACGAGCGCCTGGTCGAGGACGGCAAGAAGCCGGCCGAAGGCCAGCCGGTGCTGCTCGGCATCACCAAGGCCTCGCTGCAGACGCCGTCCTTCATCTCGGCCGCCTCCTTCCAGGAGACGACGAGGGTGCTGACGGAAGCCGCGGTTGCCGGCAAGACCGACATGCTGCAGGGCCTGAAGGAAAACGTCATTGTCGGCCGGCTGATCCCGGCCGGTACCGGCGGCACGATGAGCCAGATCCGGCGCATCGCCACCTCGCGCGACGAACTGATCATCGACGAGCGCCGCAAGGCCTCCGGTGTCGAAATCGCCGATCCGATGCTGACCGACATGGTCAACGCCGCGCAGTAAGCGCGGTCGGACGAGAAGAAGGAAAGGGGCCCAAGTGGCCCCTTTTCGCGTTTTGGCTTCCCAATTGGATCGCGGAAAACATGAGCAAGAAGGTTTGGACTGACGTCGACGACTACATCGTTTCCTCTCTCTTCGAGGCGGATCCCGTGCTTGACGCGGTGCTCACGGCCAATCGTGACCAGGGCCTGCCGGCGATCGACGTTTCGGCCGCGCAAGGCAAGCTGCTTTCGCTTCTGGTGCGCATCCGCGGCGCAAAGCGGGTGCTGGAGGTCGGCACGCTTGGCGGCTACTCGACGATATGGATGGCGCGAGGGCTGCCGGCCGACGGCAAGATCGTGACGCTCGAACTCGACCCGCACCATGCCAAGGTCGCGCGCTCGAATTTCTTGCGGGCAGGGGTGTCGGACAAGGTGGAGCTATTGGTCGGGCCGGCTCTGCAGTCGCTCGCAGCGCTTGGCAGTGAAAATGCCGGTCCGTTCGACCTGATCTTCATCGACGCCGACAAGCCAAACAACCCGAACTATCTCACCTGGGCTATGCGCCTGTCACGGCCAGGTACGGTCGTCATCTGCGACAACGTGATCCGCGAAGGCGCGGTGCTTGATGACGATGGCCGTGACCCCAATGTCGAAGGCGCACGCGCCGCGTTCTCCTTCATAGGCGGCGACAAACGTCTGGACGGCACCGCCATCCAGACCGTCGGCGCCAAGGGCTATGACGGGTTTGCCATTGCGATCGTCGAGTGAAGTTATGCGACGAGCGGCCGGCCTGCGGTCCGGCCGAGCTTCACCGCTCAGTCGAAGAACGCTTCCACCACATTGCGCTTGCCGAGCATGAAGGCGTCGGCGACATGCTGCAGCGGCGCCAGGTCGACATCGGAGATGCCGGCGCGCACGATCTCGGCGAAGCGCCGGTAGAGCTGGGGATATTCGGCTTCCGGCTCGTCGTGAACCACCTTGCCGTCGATGGCGAGCTTGGTGCCGCCGCCGGACAACACCATCTTGCCCTCGTCGGTGTCGGCCAGGATGTCCCAGCTCTGGGGGCCGGTCTGCAGCCAGTCCAGTTCCATCGTCACCGGCAACCCGTCCGAGGTGCGGAAATTGACATGGGCGGCGACCGGCGAGGCGCGGTTTTCGGGAAAGTCGAGGACGGCCGAGGTGATGAACATCGCCGGCAGGATGTGGGTCACGATCGAGAGCGCGTTGATGCCGGGATCGAAGACACCGAAACCGCCCGGCGCCCAGATCCAGTCCTGGTTCGGGTGCCAGCGGCGGACATCTTCCTTCCAGACGATGGCAGCAGAGTTGACCTTGGCCGACGCCAGGAAGGCGCGCGCGGCTTCCACCGCCGGCGCGTAGCGCGAATGCCAGCTGGCGAACAGCGAGACGCCGTTGGCTGCCGCCAACCGCTTCAGCTCCTCGACCTCGCTGACCGTGGCGCCTGGCGGCTTTTCCAGGAAGACATGCTTTTTCGCGATCAGCGCGGTGCGCGCAGCGTCGTAACGGAACTGCGGCGGCATGCACAGCGACACGGCCTCTAGGTCAGGCACCGCGTCGAGCATCGCCTCGATGGTCGGGAAGTTCGGGATATCGTCGACCTTGCCATGCCGGCTGGCGGCAGCGATCAGGCGGTAGTCCTTATCCTTTGCCACTGCCGGCAGATGCTGGTCGCGCACGATCTTGCCCACGCCGACGATGCCGAGCTTGATGGGATTCACAGACATGGGGACTCCAAGGATTCGTAGGGCGCCTGGTTCTTAGCAGAACGCCGATCACGGGCAAGCGGTTGGCAAGGCGCCTCAGCCCCAGCTTTCCTGGAAGGTGAGTGTCCACTCTCCGCCCGCCAGAAACGCCTCGATCGCCGGCTCGAAGGGCGAGGGGTTGAGGCCGTTCGCCTTCAGCCATTCGTCGGAATAATAGGTGTTGGCGTAGCGCTCGCCGGAATCGCAGATCAGCGTTACCAACGATCCGGCCTCATCGGCCGCGATCATGCGCGCGGCATGGAAGCACATGGCGATGAAATTGGTGCCGGTCGAGCCGCCGACGCGCCGGCCAAGATGACGCGACAGGACCCGCATCGCGGCAAGCGATACCGCGTCGGGGACACGCAGCATGTGGTCGATGACGCCCGGCACGAAGGACGGTTCGACGCGCGGCCGGCCGATGCCTTCGATGCGCGACGGCTGCTCGCAGCGGCAATTGGCATCGTGAGTGGAGAAGCCATCGAAGAAGGCCGAGCGTTCGACGTCGGCGACCGAGAGCCGCGTTGCATGCTGTTTGTAGCGCAGGTAGCGGCCGACCGTTGCGGTGGTGCCGCCGGTGCCGGCGCTCATCACGATCCAGGCGGGAATCGGGTGCGGCTCCTCGCGCATCTGCCCAAAAATGGATTCGGCGATGTTGTTGTTGCCGCGCCAGTCGGTGGCGCGCTCGGCATGGGTGAACTGGTCCATGAAATGGCCGCCGAGCCTCGTCGCCAGTTCGGCCGACTCGGCATAGATGCGCCGGCCATCGTCGATGAAGTGGCAGTTGCCGCCATAATGCTCGATGGCGGCGATCTTTTCGGGCGAGGTCGAGCGTGGCATCACCGCGTAAAACGGCACGCCGATCATGCGGGCGAAATAGGCTTCCGACACGGCGGTCGAGCCTGATGAGGCTTCGACCACCGGCGACCCTTCGCGGACAAGGCCGTTGCACAGCGCATAGAGGAAAAGCGATCGCGCCAGCCGGTGCTTCAGGCTGCCGGTCGGATGTGTCGATTCGTCCTTGAGGTAGAAGTCGATGCCGGCAAGCGCCGGCAGGTTGAGCTTCCACAGATGGGTATCGGCCGAACGGTGCTGGTCGGCTTCGATGGCGGCAACCGCCCGGTCGGCCCAGGCGCGCGATGCAGGTTTTGCCGCTGCTGATTTGGCCATGGCCCGCCGATCCCCTTGTTTGCCGATTCCGCCGCTTAGAGCGGCACGTCGAACGTGACGATCGACACTTCGCCTTCGAGCGCGCCCTGGAAGGCCGACAGATGCGGCTCCTCGTCGGGTTCGCCGTCCATGTCGCCGATCTGGTCGAGCTCGACCTCGGCATAACCTTCGGCAGCGAGCGATTCGAGCACCCGGCGCACGGCCGAATCGTCGTCGGGCGCGACCAGCATCACATGGACGCCTTCCGGCTTACCGCCTTTCCGTTTCCAGACGCGGCCGGTGATGATGGTGACCGGGCGTTCCTCGTTGTCGTTCACGGGCTGATTCCTCTTGAGACTCGGGCGGGAGAGGGGTTTTGGGCTGTCCATGGCGCCTTTTGCCACGAAGCGCCGGTGCAGGACAGCAGCAAGCCGGTCACTTTCTTCCTCTCCCTTGCAAACTTAAGAAAGAAAATTACATGCGCTTTTCGCATGGCTGCCAAGCCTTGGTTAGCGCGCAATATTTGGCGTGCCGGGGTTGACGGTTCACGGTCTTGCGAGTAGAAGCCGCCCAGTCAGAACCGATGTGAGGCTCTCCCTTCCGAAGCGACACGCTTTGGAGTTTGCCTCAAACAGGGTTCGTTTTACGAGCGAAAAGACATTTCCGGCGCGCATGAAGCGGTTTCCGCTTCCTCTGCATTTTGTTCGGGCAGGACCGCGAGGCGCGGTTTATGGCCCGAATTTGCGTATGGAATTGACGCTTTGAGCGGCCCTGACCGGGCGAGACACGGAATTGAGAGACAAGAGGGTTTAATGCCTACCGTCAACCAGCTGATCCGCAA
Source organism: Mesorhizobium sp. P2_F5 (assembly GCF_056403715.1). Lineage (NCBI taxonomy): Bacteria > Pseudomonadati > Pseudomonadota > Alphaproteobacteria > Hyphomicrobiales > Phyllobacteriaceae > Mesorhizobium > Mesorhizobium sp. P2_F5. The sequence goes on from NZ_JBFUEY010000042.1 coordinate 19,105, forward strand.
GCCGCGCATTGCGCCGGTGAAGCGCAACAAGGTCCCGGCCATGCAGCAGAACCCGCAGAAGCGGGGCGTCTGCACGCGCGTCTATACGACGACGCCGAAGAAGCCGAACTCGGCACTGCGCAAGGTGGCCAAGATCCGCCTGACCAACGGCTTTGAAGTGATTGGCTACATCCCCGGCGAAGGTCACAACCTTCAGGAACACTCCGTGGTCATGATCCGCGGCGGCCGCGTCAAGGATCTTCCGGGCGTGCGCTACCACATCATCCGCGGCGTGCTCGACACCCAGGGCGTCAAGAACCGCAAGCAGCGCCGTTCGAAATACGGTGCAAAGCGTCCGAAGTAAGGTTTTCCGGCTTTGGCGCTTTTTTTGACAGCGCCGGGCTATGAGAGATTGAGAGACAAAAGCCATGTCCCGTCGTCACAGTGCAGAAAAGCGTGAGATCAACCCGGATCCGAAGTTCGGCGATCTGATCGTTACCAAGTTCATGAACGCCGTCATGTATGACGGCAAGAAGTCGGTTGCCGAGACCATCGTCTACGGCGCGCTCGACCAGGTTCAGTCGAAGACCAAGCAGGAGCCGGTCACCGTCTTCCATCAGGCGCTCGACAATGTCGCGCCGCATGTGGAAGTCCGGTCGCGTCGCGTCGGCGGCGCCACCTACCAGGTTCCGGTCGATGTGCGCCCCGAGCGCCGTCAGGCTCTGGCGATCCGCTGGCTGATTGCAGCGGCTCGCAACCGCAACGAGACCACGATGGTCGACCGCCTCTCCGGCGAGCTGATGGATGCGGCCAACAACCGCGGCACGGCCGTGAAGAAGCGTGAAGACACCCACAAGATGGCTGAAGCCAACCGCGCTTTCGCACACTACCGCTGGTAAAGCGCGAACGAGACTGAGAAGGCATCCAAGATGGCCCGCGAATATAAAATCGAAGACTACCGCAATTTCGGTATCATGGCGCATATTGACGCCGGCAAGACGACGACCACCGAGCGCGTCCTCTATTACACGGGCAAGTCGCACAAGATCGGCGAAGTCCACGATGGCGCTGCCACCATGGATTGGATGGAGCAGGAGCAGGAGCGCGGCATCACCATCACGTCCGCCGCGACCACGACCTTCTGGAAGGGTCGCAGCGGCAAGATGTACCGCTTCAACATCATCGACACCCCCGGACACGTCGACTTCACCATCGAAGTCGAGCGTTCGCTGCGCGTGCTCGACGGCGCCATTGCGCTGCTCGATGCCAATGCCGGTGTCGAGCCGCAGACCGAGACTGTTTGGCGCCAGGCCGACAAGTATAAAGTTCCGCGCATGATCTTCTGCAACAAGATGGACAAGATCGGCGCCGACTTCTACCGCTCGGTCGAAATGATCGGTTCGCGTCTTGGCGCGCATGCCGTTGTCATGCAGCTGCCGATCGGCGCTGAGACTGAATTCAAGGGTGTTGTCGATCTCGTCGAAATGAACGCGCTGGTCTGGCGCGATGAGACGCTGGGCGCTGCCTGGGACGTTGTCGAGATCCCGGCTGATCTCCAGGCTCGTGCCGAAGAATACCGCGAGAAGATGATCGAAGCCGCCGTCGAAATGGACGAGACGGCACTCGAAAATTACCTCGAAGGCAAGATGCCGTCGAATGACGAGATTCGCGCGCTGATCCGCAAGGGCACGATCGCGGTCAAATTCTACCCGATGTTCTGTGGCTCGGCCTTCAAGAATAAGGGCGTGCAGCCGCTGCTCGACGCCGTTGTCGAATACCTGCCGTCGCCGGCCGATGTTCCCGCCATCAAGGGTGTCGACGCCAAGACCGACGCCGACATCGAGCGTCATGCCGATGACAACGAGCCGCTGTCGATGCTGGCGTTCAAGATCATGAACGACCCGTTCGTCGGTTCGTTGACCTTTGCCCGCATCTATTCGGGCAAGCTCACAAAGGGCATCTCCGTCGACAACACCGTCAAGGGTAAGAAAGAGCGCATCGGCCGCATGCTGCAGATGCATGCGAATTCGCGCGCCGACGTCGAAGAGGCGTTTGCCGGCGACATCGTTGCTCTGGCTGGCCTCAAGGATACCACCACCGGCGATACGCTCAGCGATCCGCTGCACCCGGTTATCCTTGAGCGCATGGAATTCCCCGATCCGGTCATCCAGATCGCGATCGAGCCGAAGACCAAGAACGACCAGGAAAAGATGGGCCTCGCCCTTCACCGCCTGGCCGCCGAGGATCCGTCCTTCCGCGTCAAGACCGATGAGGAAAGCGGCCAAACCATCATTTCGGGCATGGGCGAGCTTCACCTCGACATCATCGTCGACCGCATGCGTCGCGAGTTCAAGGTCGAAGCCAATGTCGGCGCGCCGCAGGTGGCTTATCGCGAGACGATCACCCGCAAGCACGAGCAGGATTACACGCACAAGAAGCAGACCGGCGGTACCGGTCAGTTCGCTCGCGTCAAGATCCTGTTCGAACCGAACCCGGAAAGCTCCGAGTTCGAGTTCGAGACCAAGATCGTCGGCGGTGCGGTTCCGAAGGAATACATCCCCGGCGTCGAAAAGGGCATCAACAGCGTCATGTCGTCGGGTCCGTTCGCGGGCTTCCCGATGATCGGCGTCAAGGCGACGCTCATCGACGGCGCTTACCACGATGTGGACTCCAGCGTTCTGGCGTTCGAAATCGCCGGCCGCGCCTGCTTCCGTGAAGCCGCACCCAAGCTTGGCGTGCAGCTGCTCGAACCGATCATGAAGGTCGAAGTCGTGACGCCGGAAGACTATGTCGGCAGCGTCATTGGCGATCTGAACGGCCGTCGCGGCCAGATCCAGGGCCAGGAAGCGCGTGGCGTGGCTGTCGTCATCAACGCGATGGTGCCGCTGGCCAACATGTTCAAGTACGTCGACAACCTGCGCTCGATGAGCCAGGGCCGCGCGGCCTACACGATGCAGTTCGATCACTACGAGCCGGTCCCTACGGCGGTGGCCCAGGAAGTCCAGAAAAAGTACGCGTAAGAATGCCTGTGCCACCGGAGCCGCAGTTCTTGCGCGTTTCCGGGACGGATAGAGCGAATATCAATTTCCCCGAGTGGGACGAGTAAGACGGAGAACCACAGTGGCAAAAGGTAAATTCGAGCGCACTAAGCCTCATGTGAACATCGGCACGATTGGTCACGTTGACCATGGCAAGACGTCGCTGACGGCGGCGATCACGAAGTATTTTGGCGAATACAAGCGCTATGACCAGATCGATGCGGCGCCGGAAGAGAAGGCCCGCGGCATCACCATTTCGACGGCTCACGTCGAATACGAGACGGCTGCCCGCCACTACGCCCACGTCGACTGCCCCGGCCACGCCGACTATGTGAAGAACATGATCACCGGTGCCGCGCAGATGGACGGCGCTATCCT
>NZ_JBFUEY010000043.1:0-22420 GCF_056403715.1 Mesorhizobium sp. P2_F5
CGCCGCCGGCAAACCCAAGATCGTCGCCGTCGTCGCAACAATGCGAAAGCTGCTCACAATCCTCAACGCAATGATCCGGGACCAAAAACCATGGCAAACCGCTTGACTGACAAGACAGTCGCTCTCCCCGTATAGTGACGGGGAGAGGGGCGCTGTCATCGGTGATTTCGCCAATCGCCAGCTCAGCCGGCGCCTTTCGGACCTTCGGCTCAGGCTCGCTCTTTCGCCTTCAGCTCCAGCCGCCTGGCATGCAGCACTGGCTCCGTGTACCCATTCGGCTGCTCGCGGCCCTTGAACACCAGGTCGCAGGCGGCCTGGAAGGCGATGGAATTGTCGAAGTCGGCGGCCATCGGGCGGTAGAGCGGGTCGCCGACATTCTGCAGGTCGACGGTAGCCGCCATGCGCCGCAGCGAATCCATTACCTGAATCTGCGAACAAACCTTGTGGTGCAGCCAGTTGGCGATGTGCTGCGAGGAGATGCGCAGTGTGGCGCGGTCTTCCATCAGGCCGACATCGTTGATGTCTGGCACTTTGGAACAGCCGACGCCCTGATCGATCCAGCGCACGACATAGCCCAGAATGCCTTGCGCATTGTTGTCGAGCTCGCGCTGGATCTCGTCCGGCGTCCAGTTCGGCCGCACCGCCACTGGCACCGACAATATGTCATCGAGCTTCGCCTTCGGCCGGCTCTTCAGCGCTGCCTGGACGGCATGGACGTCGACCTTGTGATAGTGGGTGGCATGCAGCGTCGCCGCCGTCGGCGACGGCACCCAGGCGGTGTTGGCGCCGGCCTTGGGATGGGCGATCTTCTCAACCAGCATCGCCGCCATCAAATCCGGCATCGCCCACATGCCCTTGCCGATCTGGGCATGTCCGGCCAGACCGCATTCGAGCCCGGTATCGACATTCCACGCCTCGTAGGCGGAAATCCAGGCGGCCTGCTTCATGTCGCCCTTGCGGATCATCGGCCCGGCCTCCATCGAGGTGTGGATCTCGTCGCCGGTGCGGTCGAGGAAGCCGGTGTTGATGAACACCACGCGCTCTTTCGCCGCGCGGATCGCCTCCTTGAGGTTGACGGTGGTGCGCCGCTCCTCGTCCATGATGCCCATCTTGATGGTATTTTTGCCCATGCCGAGCAGCGCTTCGACGCGGTCGAAAATCTCGACGGCGAAGGCGACTTCCTCCGGCCCATGCATCTTCGGCTTCACCACATACATAGAGCCGGCGCGGGAATTCATCCGTCGCCCGTTCGCGCCGACATCGTGCAGCGCAATCAGCGCCGTCATTGCCGCATCCATAATGCCTTCCGGCACCTCATTGCCGTCGCGGTCGAGGATGGCCGGGTTGGTCATCAGGTGGCCGACGTTTCGCACCAGCATCAGCGAGCGGCCGGGCAGGCTGAGCGTGCCGCCATTGGGCGCCGTCCAGGCGCGGTCCGGGTTGAGCTTGCGGGTGAAGGTCTTGCCGCCCTTGCTGATTTCTTCCGCCAGGTCGCCCTTCATCAGGCCGAGCCAGTTGCGGTAGACCACGACCTTGTCTTCAGCATCCACCGCCGCGACCGAATCCTCGCAGTCCTGGATGGTGGTCAGCGCCGATTCCAGGATGACGTCGGCAATGCCGGCCGGATCGGTGCGGCCGATCTGGTTGCCGCGGTCGATCAGGATTTCGATGTGCAGGCCGTTCCGGACCAGCAGGATGGCTTCCGGGTTTGCTGCATCACCGCGATAGCCGGCAAACTGTTTCGGATTGGCCAGCGTGGTGCCGCCGGCGCCGGCGCTGAGCCGCAATGTGCCGCCCGAGACGGTAAGCCCGTTGACGCCGGCCCATTTGCCGGAGGTGAGCGGCACGGAGTCGTCGAGAAAACTCTTCGCCCAGGCAACCACCTTGGCGCCGCGCACGGGGTTGAAGCTTTTACCCTTCTCGGCGCCGCCGGTCTCGGCGATGGCATCGGCGCCGTAGAGCGCATCGTAGAGCGAACCCCAGCGGGCATTGGCGGCGTTGAGCGCATAGCGGGCATTCATCACCGGCACCACCAGCTGCGGCCCGGCGACGACGGCGATCTCGGGGTCGACATTGTCGGTCGAGACGCTGAAGGCCGGGCCTTCCGGCACGAGATAGCCGATCTCACGCAAGAAGGTCTTGTAGGCCTCCATGTCGATCGGCGCGCCATTGGCGCGGTACCAGGCGTCGAGCTTGTCCTGCATGGCGTCGCGCTTGGCCAGCAGCGCCCGGTTCTTCGGCGCCAGATCGTGGACGATGGAAGAGAAGCCGTTCCAGAAGGCGTCGGCCGCAATGCCGGTGCCCGGCAGCGCTTCGCCGGCGACAAAGTCATTGAGTTCGCGGGCAATCCGCAATCCGGCGATCTCGACGCGATCGGTCATCAGGGCTTCTCCAGATGAAAGGCTTTGCGGCCTTTGGCATGTCAGGGGTGAAGGGTCAATTCAGCTTAGGGTGAAGGTGGGGATTTTGAAGCTGCTGATCTCCCCCCTCGTGGGGGAGATGCCCGGCAGGGCAGAGGGGGGCGCGAAGGAACGCAGACCTATCCATGACCGATCGAAACAGGCCGAGTCACGGGATTGAGCGTTGATGAGAGGTCGGCGGGACAGCGCCCCCTCTGGCCTGCCGGCCATCTCCCCCACAAGGGGGGAGATCACGCTCTTCATCTAAACCGCAATCCTCGGCCTTCCCGACGCCACCGCCACCACATGCGCTTCGATGAACATGCGCTGGCTTTCCACGGTCGAAACCTTGAACTCTGTCGCCACTTCAATTTCGGCATTATCGGTGCCGGCATCTTTCGCTCGTTCGGCCACAATCGCCCGCACATCCGCCTCCGCCGCCGCGATCGCCTTGGCCTCGTCCGTGAAGTCGCGCACCGTCTGCCCTGACGCCAGGCGGAACAGGCCCTCCTTGGGCTGGCTGACGCGGGCTTCGGCCGAGACGCGGACCTGGCCGACGACGGCGCCGAGCGCGTTGGCGACGTCGGTATCCTCCGGCACCACGCATTCATTGCCGACCAGTTCGGCCAAGCCGGCATAGTGCAGCGGCGCCGAGGCGCCGAGGCCGATGACCGGGCGGTCGAGCGCAACGCTTAGGCGTGCAATGCCGGGATGGGCATCGACGGCGCGCTGCACCAGCGCATGCGCGACGGTGGCGGCGCCGTCCAGCCCGTCTTCGGCGAAGGCGGTTTCCAGAATGTATTCGGCCGACCAGCGCGTCAGTGTCAGCAGCACGCGTTCGGAAATCACCTCGGGAGAGGCGGCGATGTTCTGGCCGCGGCCGTCGCGCTTGCGGGCGAACAGTTCGGCGCCGAGCCGGGCGGCAGCCTGATCCCAGTTGGCCTGCTTGCCCAGCACATGGGCGGCGTCCGAGGGCGTAAAGCCCGAAATATGCACCAGCCCGCGTGACACCAGTCGGTTCAGCGTGGCGTTCTGGGCGTTCGACGTCAGCAGCCTGTCGATGGCGAGCGGCACAGTGCCGATCTGCTCGTAGAGTTTGGCCTCGGGCGCGGTCAGGCCGGCGGCGAGCCTGTCCGGCACGCCGGTGCGCAGCGCGAAGCGCCCATCCATGCGGCCGGGGTTGGGCGCGCGCAGCTGGCGTTCGAGCTCCGATGTCACGGAAACACCATGCATCATGCCGGCCAGCGCCAGCGGCACCAGGCGGCGCGGCCCGAGCAGGATCTTCGGGTTGAGCGCGCCGTCTTCCAGCGCCACTTCGGAATCGCCGCCGAGACCGAAGGTGCGCATGGCAACCGCCTCGACCATGGTGCGGAAGCCGCCGACGGTGGCGCCTTCGGGATCGAGCCGGGGCCGGCCGCCGTCGAGCACGGCGACGTCGGTGGTGGTGCCGCCAATGTCCGAGACCATGGCGTTGTCGAGCCCGGTCATGTGGCGGGCGCCGACCAGGCTGGCGGCCGGACCGGACAAGATGGTTTCGATCGGCCGCTGGCGGGCAAAGGCCGCCGAGACCAGTGCGCCGTCGCCGCGCACCACCATCAGCGGCGCGACGATCTTGCGGGTTTCGAGAAAACCTTCGGTCGCCGCCACCAGCCGGTCGATCATCGAGATCAGCCGGGCGTTGAGCAACGTGGTGAGCGCCCGGCGCGGGCCGCCGAGCTTGGCCGACAGTTCGTGGCTGGCGGTGACCGGCAGGCCGGTCTTTTCGCGGATCAGGTCGCGCGCGGCCAGTTCATGCGCGGGGTTGCGGGTGGCGAAATAGGCGCAGACAGCAAAGCCCGACACCGAGGCGCCGAGCTCGGGCAATGCAGCTTCGAGACCCGACAGGTCGAGCTTGGCCGCATTGCCATGCACATCATGGCCGCCAAGACAAAACACCACCGGGTCGGTGCCGAGCGCGGTCTTCAGCCCGTCGCGGGCAAGGTCGCCTTCGGAAAAGCCGATCATGATCAGCGCCACGCGGCCGCCCTGGCCCTCGACCAGCGCATTGGTGGCGAGCGTCGTCGACATCGAAACGAGTTTGATCGAGGCCGGGTCGGTCGCGGATTTCTCCAGCACCGCGTCGACCGCGCCGGAAATGCCGACGGCAAGGTCGTGCCGCGTGGTCAGCGCCTTGGCCTTGGCCAGCACCTTGCCTTTTGGCCCGCCTTGTTCAGACCACAGCACCGCATCGGTATAGGTGCCGCCGGTGTCGATACCGAGGAACAGGGGTTTTGGTTTGGCGGTCATTTCTGGCGGTCCGGAATTCTGTTCCCCGCCCTTAGCCGATACAGCCCCGCGGATAAAGGCGGGAGAGGTGGGCCAGTTTGACCCGCCTCCTCGTGAGTCATGCCCGCCAAACTTTGTAACGGTCACATTTTTTCATTGGCACGCCCCCTGCCTTTCCGTGCACCATGAGGCGATCCCATCCTCGCAGGACACGCCATGACCACTCTTCCCGGCATCGCCGACATCCACGCCGCCGCCGCGCGGCTCTCCGGCCTGATCGTCGAAACGCCTTTGATCGAATCGCTGGAACTCAACAAACGGTTCGGCGGCCGCATCCTGTTCAAGCCGGAGACGCTGCAGCGCACCGGCTCGTTCAAGTTCCGCGGCGCCTACAACAAATTGTCGACGCTGAGCGAGGAAGAGCGCGGCCGTGGCGTCGTCGCCTTCTCCTCGGGAAACCACGCGCAAGGCGTCGCCGCGTCGGCCGCCATGTTCGGCGTCAAGGCGGTCATCGCCATGCCGGCCGACGCGCCGGCGATGAAGATCGCCAATGTCCGCAAGATGGGCGCCGAAGTGGTGCCATTCGATCGTTTTCGCGACGACCGCATGACCGTGGTGCGCCCCTATATCGACAAAGGCATGGTGCTGGTGCCGCCTTACGACGATCCGGCCATCATCGCCGGCCAGGGCACGATCGGCCTCGAACTGATGCGCCAGTCCAAGGCGCTCGGCGTCAGCCTCGACGCCGTCGTCATCCCGTGCGGGGGCGGCGGCCTGTCGAGCGGCATTTCGATCGCCGTCAAGGATGCCTCGCCGGCCACGGCAGTGTGGGCGGTGGAGCCCGAGCATTTCGACGACACCCGCCGTTCGCTGATCGAGGGAAAAAGGGTTTCGAACGAACCCGGCTACAGCTCGATCTGCGACGCGATCCTGGTTGCCGAGCCGGGCGTCATCACCTTCGAGATCAACCGCAAAAACCTCGCCGGCGCCATCGCCGTCTCCGACAAGGCGGCCGCGCAGGCGATGCGCGATGCCATGGCCCATCTCAAGCTGGTGGTAGAGCCCGGCGGCTGCGTGGCGCTGGCGGCGCTCTCGTCAGGCGAGATCGAACTGGCGGGCAAAAGTGTGGCCGTGGTGCTGTCGGGCGGCAATGTCGATTTCAGCACCTATGCCGAGATCATGGCCGCAGCCTGAGAACCGATATGGCAGACGCTGGCATCAGAGCGGCTCTGGATCGCCATTGGGCGGCCTCGGATGCCAATGATTTCGAGGCGGAGCATCAGATCTACCGGGAGGATGCGGTGCTCGACTATCCGCAATCGGGCGAGCGCATTCGAGGTCGGCAAAACATCCAGTCGTCGCGCGCCGCGCAGCCGAACCAGAAGCGCTTTACGGTGCGTCGCATTACCGGCGTCGGAAACCTCTGGATCACCGAATATGTCCTGACCTATGACGGGATTCCGTCCTATGCGGTGAGCATCATGGAGTTCCTTGATGGCAAGGTGGCTTGCGAGACCCAGTATTTCGGCGATCCGTTCGAGCCAGGCCCTTCGCGCGCGCAGTGGGTCGAGCGGATACCTTGAGGCCGGGCGGCGATAGGCACGGCCAGCCCACCACCCGCTCGCTGCCTGGGCAGCTACGCTCGAAGACTTGGCTCTGCGTCTTGCAAAGGTGGTAAGTGCGCGTAGTTTCGCTCGAGCGAACATGAGGCACGATGGGTTTCTCAATCTACCATTATACGAAACGAAAACTGCTCGGCCATGGCGTGAGAAATACGGCTGATGGCAGTCTCACTCTCGACGACAAGAGACTGTTTCTGCTGTTCGTCAAACTCGAAAGAGCCCGGCGGCGGAAATGCTTCGACGCCGTTCAGGCGGCAGTTCATGCCATTGAGATTTATGCAGGCTCTATTGGAAAGCGGCATGTGGCCATTTTTGCCTACATGTATCTAAGGTTTTCTGATGGAACACCCAAAATGACCCATCTCGACGAGACCCTGGAGGGCGGTGGTATCCGGAAAACAAAGGACTACAGACGGCCGGTTATAGGCGAAGAGATCGTCATCGCCGAATGGGCGCTAGTCAAATTCAACCGATACGAAAATAGTTTCTTTCGCGCATTGCATATCAATCGGCAGTAAGGCCTATGCGCAGCAACAGGGCCGACATCCACCACCCACTCAATCGCGCCCACTTGCCGGACGATACGGCTGCCCTCGCTCGCTATCTCATCGGCAGGCTTGTGGTGCGGGAGCTGCCTGAAGGCATCGTCAGCGGCCGCATCGTCGAGACCGAGGCCTATGTCGTCGGCGACGCCGCCGGCCACGGTTATCGCGGGATGACGCCGCGCAATCGTTCGTTGTTTCTCGAACCCGGACATGCCTACGTCTATCTCGCCTATGGTGTCTCCTGGATGCTCAATGTCTCCAGCGAGATGGCCGGGACCGGCACCGGCGTACTGATCCGGGCGCTCGAACCGCTCGAAGGCATTGCCATCATGCGGCTGAACCGGGGCGTCGAACGCCTGCGCGACCTGGCGCGAGGACCGGGGCGGCTCGCCCAGGCATTGCGGATCGATCGTTCGCTCGATGGCCTCGATCTTTGCCAGGAAGGCCCGCTGTGGCTGGCAGTTGACGAGCATCGAACCGGCGACATCGGCCAAGGCATCCGGATCGGCATTACCAAGGATGCGGACCGCCCGCTGCGATTTTATGTCAAAGGCAGTCAGTTCGTCAGCGGTCCGAGATCGCTCAACCCATGAGAGCTAGTCGAGGGTCCGCCTGAACCGCACCAATGCAACGCCGGCAAACAAAGCCACGAACCCCACCAACCAGGCGATCTCGCCCGCCACAGCGGGCAGTTCGGCGCCCTTCAGCATCACCGCGCGGGTGATGCGCAAAAAATGCGTCAGCGGGAAGATTTCGCCGAAGGTCTGCGCCCAGCCCGGCATGCCGCGATAGGGGAACATGAAGCCGGACAGCAGGATCGACGGCAGGAAAAAGAAGAAGGTCAGCTGCAGCGCCTGCATCTGCGTGCGGGCGATGGTCGAGATGGTGTAGCCGAGCAGCACCAGCGCCAGCACGAACACCAGCACGGCGGTGAGCAGCAGCGATATCGAGCCCGCGAAGGGGATGGCGAACAGAAGCTTGGACGCCGCCAGCACCACCACCACCTGGACGCCACCGACCACCAGATAGGGCAGCACCTTGCCCAGCATGATCTCGAACGGGCTGGACGGCATGGCCAGCAGGTTCTCCATCGTGCCGCGCTCGGTCTCGCGCGTCAGCGCGATCGAGGTCATCATCACCAGGGTCATCTGCAGGATGACGCCGAGCAGGCCCGGAACGATGTTGTATTGCGAGATGCCTTCCGGATTGTAGCGCTGGTGTACGACCACATCGAGCTGGCCCCTGGCGTTTTCGGCCGCCGCCTCCTGCATGCCTTGCGCCCGAAGCAGTGCCTGGCTGGCCACTTTGCTTAGCGTCGAGATGGCGCCGCTGGCGGCGGCCGGGTCGGTGGCGTCGGCCTCGATCAGGATCTGCGGATTGTCGCCGCGCTCCACCCGGCGGCTGAAATCGGCGGGGATGGTGACGACGAATGCAACATCGCCGCGCGCCATCAGGAATTCAGCTTCCTCGGCACTTTGCGCGACATGGTCGAAGCGGTAGTAGCCGGTCGTCTGCAGGGCCGCGACAATGGCGCGGGTGTAGGGGTCGTTGCTGGTCGCCACGAGTGCGGCAGGCAGGCTTTTGGGATCGTTGTTGATGGCATAGCCGAACAGCACCAGCTGTAAAAGCGGCACGCCCAGCATCATGGCGAAGGTGATGCGGTCGCGCCGCATCTGGATGAATTCCTTGATCAGCAGCGCACCGAGCCTGGCGAAGGAGAAGACGCTGTTCATGCCATATTGTCCTTCGAGCCGGACATGAACTGGATGAACACGTCCTCGAGGCTAGTCTCGCCGGGTCTTACGGTGACGCCCTTGTGCTCCTTCTCGACATCGGCAAGCGCCTTCTTGAGCTTTGCCTTGTCGGAGCCGACGACATGCAGCGTCGCGCCGAACGGCGCCACCTGGTCGACGCCCGGCCGCCCCTTGAGCGCGTCGGCGACCTGGTCGAGGCGCGGTCCCTGCAGCACGAAGGTGGTCAGCCCGGCGTTCTTCACCACCTCGTCCACGGTGCCGGTCGCCAGCATCTTGCCATAGGAGATGTAGCTGATGCGGTGGCAGCGCTCGGCCTCGTCCATATAGTGGGTGGACACGAGCACGGTCAGCCCGCCGCTGGCCAGACGATGGATCTCGTCCCAGAATTCGCGCCGCGCCTTCGGATCGACGCCGGCGGTCGGCTCGTCGAGCAGCAGCAGCTTCGGCTTGTGCATGATGCAGGCGGCCAGCGCCAGCCGCTGCTTCCAGCCGCCCGACAGCGTGCCGGCGAGCTGGTTGCGGCGCGACGTCAGGCCGAGCTCTTCCAGCGTCTTCGCTACATGCTCCTCGACCGGCTTCAGCCTGTAGAGCCGCGCCACGAATTCGAGGTTTTCGCCGATCGTCAGATCCTCGTAGAACGAGAATTTCTGCGTCATGTAGCCGACTTCGCGCTTGATGCGGAGCGATTCGGTGCGGATGTTGAACCCCAGCACCGTGCCTTCGCCCTCATCGGGCGTCAGCAGGCCGCACATGATGCGGATGGTCGTCGTCTTGCCGGAACCGTTCGGGCCGAGGAAGCCGACGATCTCGCCTTCGGCCACCGTCATCGTCACATGGTCGACGACGGTCTTGTCGCCGAAGCGCTTGACCAGGCCATGAACGTCGATGGCGTTCATTCTGCGGCGGCCGCCAGCTCGACATCGACGATCTGGCCCGGCTGCAGCGCTTGTGCATCGCCTTCCGGCCGCGCCTCGACGAGGTAGACCAGCTTCTGCCGGTTCTCGAGCGAATAGATCACCGGCGGGGTGAATTCCGGATCGGGCGAGACATAGCTGACGCGCGCCTTCACGCCCTCGCCGCAGCCGTCGCAATGGACGGAAAGCAGCGTGCCGACCTTGATCGACGAGAAGGCGCTTTCCGGCACATAGACGCTGAGCTTCACGGCGCCGTCCGGCAGCATCGAAATGACCGGCGCGGTCGGCCCGGCAGTGTCACCGGGGTTGCGGATGACATCGTTGACGCGGCCGGGCGAGGGCGCCGCCAGCACCCGCTTCGACAGCCGCCATTGCGCTTGCTCCAGCGCCGACTGCGCCTGCTTGACCTGGTTGTCCGCCGCCTTGATCGTTTCGGGCCGTGCCGGCAGGCCGCCGACGGCGAGATTTGCCTCCGCCTGGCCGACCTGCGCATTGGCCGTCTCCAGCGTCGCCGACGCGGTGTCGTAGTCGGCCTGTGTGCCGGTGCCGCGCTTGAACAGGTCGGCAGCGCGGTCATATCGGCGCCTGGCGTCGGTGGCTTGCGCCCGGGCCATGTCGACCTCGGCCTTCAGCACGGCGATCTCTTCCGGTCTTTTGCCGACCTGCAGGTCGGCAAGCTGCGCCCGCGCCTGGGCAAGTGCTGCCTCAGCCTGGGCAACGGCGATTTTTGCGTCGGCGCTTTCCAGTATCACCACCGGCGTGTTCGGCTCGACACGGTCGCCGCGCTTGACCGCGACGGTTTCGACCTGCGCCACCTCGATCGGCGCCAGCAAGACATAGTCGCCCTCGACATAGCCGACGGCCAGCGGTGCCGCCGGCGCGCAGGCGCTGAACAGCTGCGCCGCGAGCGGCAGGGAACAGAGAAAACTCATCGCTTGCCCTCCTTGCGGGCGGCTGGCTTGCGCGCGCCCAGCATCGCCTCGAGATTGTTGGTGGCGACCGCCACCACCTTGGCGGCTTCCGCGGCGCCGATCTCGCGCCAGCCCATCCGGCGCAGCACCGCCTCGCGGCCGATGCGGAAATAGATCACCTGGCCGATCAGGGTGAAAACCGTGAGCTTGGTGGCCTCGCTCTCGGCCGGCTCGCCGGTCGCCTGTTCCCAGACCTGGCAGAGCCGCCGATGTGTCGGCTCGAACACGCCGGCATAGATGCGGTCCAGCGTCGCCGTGGGATGCGAGAGCTCGCGGAGTACGAATTGTACGATCTCGCCGGCCTCGGGACTCGCGACGATGAACCCCACCATGCGCTCCAGCGCGGCGAACAATTGCGCCCTGGCGGCCTCGGGGGTGGAGGGGGCTGGTGCAGTTCCGATCGCCTGTCCGGCAATTGCCTGGATAGTCTCGACAATGTGGTCGGCGGCGGCCGCGCGCAGCCCTTCCTTGCCGCCGAAGTGATAGGCGATGGAACCGATATTGGCCTTGGCCTCCGCCGCGATCTCGCGCGTCGAGGTACCGTCGAAGCCTTGTCGTCCAAACAGTTTGAGCGCGGCCAGCACCAGCGCCGCGCGCGTCTGCTCGGCGGGCGATGTCTCCTGGCGGGGCATTTTGTCTGGTGTTGGTTTGATCATGTCAATAATTTAATCAATCGATTGATTAAAGTCAAATTGATTCTCTGTGCCGGCTTGCCATGTCGGGCCGCAGACGCTTTAGTGCGCGGCCATGGGCAAGGAAGTCGAACGCAAGTTCCTGGTCTCCAGCGCCGAATGGCGTAATCTGGCCGAGGCGGATATCCGCATTCGCCAGTTCTACCTTGCCGCCGCCCCGGGCCGCACCTTGCGTGTGCGCATCAGCGACGGTACCTCGGCGAAACTGACGCTCAAATTCGGCAGCCGCGCCCGCGAGCGCGACGAATATGAATATCCGATCCCGCTGGCCGACGCCGAGGAGATGCTGGCCTTCGCCATCGGACATGTCATCGAGAAGACACGCCACCATGTTAGGCATCGCGGCTATCTCTACGAAGTCGATGTTTTCGGCGGGATTCTTGCTGGCCTGGTGGTGGCCGAGCTCGAGACGCCGGAGGATGTACCTGACGAAATGCTGCCTGATTGGCTCGGCCGCGAAGTGACCGGCGAGCAGAGGTTTTACAACGCGTCGCTCGCCCTTGGGGGGATTCCGGAGATCGCCGCATGAGTTTTCGCATCGACCCGCGCCTGCCGCTGACCGGCGAGGTCAGGCGCATCCTTGGCGAGGAAATCGGCAAGGCGCTTGCGCATCTGGCCGTCGCGCACGACCGGCCGGAGCAGGCATTGCACAAATGCCGCAAGCGGCTGAAGAGCGCGCGCGCCTTGCTGCGCCTCGTCCATTCCGGAAACGAAACGTTTTGCCAGACCGAAAACCAGTGCTATCGCCAGGTGGCGGCCCTGCTTGCGAGTCCGCGTGAAGCGACCGCTCTGGTCGAGACCATCGACCGACTGGCGGCCGCCTTTCCAGAGCAGGTCGCCGGCGGCGGCCTCGACAGCGTGCGCGACCGGCTCATTGCCCGGCAGCATGAAATCCATGCCGGCGCCGGCCTCGACGGAGCAGTAGGCGCGGCCACCGCCGCCTGCGAGGAAGGTCTGGTTCGGATAGAGCGGCTGCTGCTCCCCGATTTGCCCGAACATGCCGCCGACGTGCTCGCCGACGGCGCCCGCAAGACCTTGCGCCGCGCCAGGAAGGCGCTGGACAGGGCGGGATCGCGCGGCTCGCCTGAGGATTTCCACGATCTGCGCAAGGCGGCAAAGACCCACTCGATGCATCTGTCGCTGCTCGGCCGGCTGTGGCCGACGCCGATCAAGGTGCGGCGCAAGGCCGTCGACGAACTGGGCGAAAATCTCGGCGAACTGCACGATGTCTTCGTCATGCGCGCGCTGCTCGAAGCCGACGGCGAACCGCTCGGCGATGCGCAGGACACCAAGCTCCTGGGCAAGCTTTTGAAGCGCTCGGAAAAGAGCCTGAAGAAGAGCTGTCTCGCCGAGGCGGCCGAACTGTTCGGCGACAGCCCCAAGCGCTCGACAAAGAAACTCGCCCGCAATGTGCGCGACGACCTCGCCGGCCCAGCGGAAGACGCGAACGCGACGGTCGGCTGACGACCGCTGGCCCTCGCCCGTCGGCCCGTGCTAGAGCATGATCCCGAAAAGTGGCATCCGGTTTTCGGAAAAGATCATGCTCAAACAAAAGGCTAGAGCCCCATCCCGATTCCATCGGAATGGAACAGGCTCTGGTCACACTCTACCATGACCGCGCCTCGTGACAGGCTCCTCGACCGGCTTGGCCGCTGGCTTGCCGGCCGGCTGCAGGATGAATCGTCGGGCTATGAGCCGTACACGCCGTCCGACGCCGAAACGCTGCGGCGTACGCTCGAGCCCGGCGATATTCTGCTTGTCGAAGGCAACCAGAAGATCTCGGCGGTGATCAAGTACCTGACCCAGTCGACGTGGTCGCATGCCGCCTTCTATGTCGGCGATGCCTTGCCTGTACCGGCGGACGGATCGGAACGTCCCCGCCTGATCGAGGTGACGCTCGGCGAAGGCTGTGTCGCCGTGCCTTTGTCGCGCTACCGCACCTACAACACCCGCATCTGCCGGGCGAGCGGGCTGGCGCCGGAGGACCGCGACCATGTCGTGGCTTTTATGATCGGCAAGCTCGGCCTGAAATACGATCTCAAGAACATTTTCGACATGCTGCGCTTTTTTCTGCCGGCGCTGCCGGTGCCGGTGCGCTGGCGCCGCCGGATGCTGGCTTTTGGTTCCGGCGATCCGACACGCGCCATTTGCTCGACGCTGATCGCCGAGGCCTATGGCGAGATCCGCTATCCGATCCTGCCCGAGATCACTCGGGCGCCGGGCCGCGCCTCGGCGCAGTCGAGCTATTCGCGCAGGGAAATCCTGCACATCCGCCACCACTCACTCTACACGCCGCGCGACTTCGACCTGTCGCCGTTCTTCCGCATCGTCAAGCCGACGCTGGAATATGGTTTCGACTACCGGGCGGTGACCTGGGAGGACAAGGCAAGCACAGACGCCGCAGCCGCGAAGGCTGGAGCAATCGCCTCAGGCACGTGATGGCTTTCGGCCTGGGTCAGGCAGCCTACGTCACGCCGAAACGGCAATAGCGCCCTGGTTTTCGGCTCTGTGTTCGACCCAGACATGGACCGGTTCGTCCCGGCCGCGGATGCTCACCGATCCATGATCGCGCGCATTCAACTGTGTCGTCGGCGATTCCGCCTTCGCGGCCTCGATCACTCGTGACCCAAAGCAAATACTCGCCTGAAGCTCACGGCAGAGCGCCTGCAAACGGCTGGCGACGTTGACGGTGTCGCCCACCACCGCGAAGGACAGATTGCGCTCGCTGCCGACCGCGCCGATGACGACAGCGCCATATTGTACACCGATCCGAACGTCCAGCGGCGGGTATCCCCTGGACACCCGCTGCACATTCCAGTCTTCGAGAGCGGCGATCATCGCTTCAGCGCACTGGATGGCCCGAGTCGCGTCGTCATGGCTGGCTTGCGGAACGCCGAATGTCGCCATGATGCAATCGCCGATATAGTTATCGACGGTGCCATGGTGGTCGAAAACGACCTGCTCCATGCGACGGTGGAACTGACGCAGAAGTTCGAACACTGCTTCGGCCGGATGATCCTCGGAATAGTGTGTGAAGCCGACGATGTCGGCGAACAGCACCGCGATGTCCTGCCGGCGGACCGGGCCGAAGGGCTCGTCATCGGTGGCGAGCTGGTCGACGACATTGGGCGAAAAATGCCGGGCGAGATTGGCGCGGGCGCGCTCTGCCTTGACATAGTCTTCCGACAGATGTCGGGAACGAGAGACGACCAGCGCCATGATCGCGCCGATAATCAGCACAACCAACACGTTGGTCGCCTGCGCGAATGTATCGACGAAATTGGGGTTGAGATAGAGGTTCAGTCGCTCTGTCATCGGCAGCGAATAGAGGTTCGTCGCCGGAATGACGGTTCCCGGACGAAAAATGACCCATCCCACGCCGATCGTCCAGGTCAAGGCCGCGAGCGCGCCGAGATAGAGCGCCAATCGTGTCGAAAGGGTCAGCGCGCCAAGGCATACGAAAATCAGCAGGAATTTGAAGCTGCCCTCGCGCAGTTGCATCGCGGCCGGCGCGACCTCCAGCGAAAACGGGTTGGGCGTTACCAGCAGAACGGTCAACAGAATGATGTCCAGCGTGCCGACGAGGTACCCGATCCACCATCGCGCCGTGGCGCGACGGCGCGCAAAGAGAAACTGGATCAGGCCGACGAGCTGGAACAGCACGAGGCCCGCCAGCACGAAGAGCAGCGAGGCATCCCAGCGGCTGATCAATGAAAAGAAGCAGGAGATCACGGCGAGCGATGCCGTACGCGCCCAGAACTGCAATGCAGCACCCTGGCGCTCTGCGCGCTCCCGCAAATTTTTCAGGCGCGAATAGCGGCGAAGTTCAAGTGTTGGCGCGGTCGGCATGGGATCACTTCGATTTCGCGGGGACGTGTCAGACATTCGGCAACCCGCCCTCTACTGGCAAATCAGTGCGCGAACTCTATCATGAATGCGGTTTCATGTTTGAAACGCGGCTGCAAAGAGCAAAAATGCCCGGACAAGGATCATGGTGAAAACCGAAGCGGGATAGGTGGAGGCTTCCCTGTTCAGGTCACCAAAAAAACCGTAGCGCCCGGCGTCATTCTCTACATGAATGCGTTCGGCCCGCGACGCCGGGCCGTGTCAGGCCGGCAAAGGACGGCGTCCCCTTGCCGGAGCGGCGGGCCGGTCGGACGCCCCGGCGTCGCGCGGGTGCGGGCCGATCGGCATGATTGCGGGAAACGGCGTCGCGCCGAAAGCAAACGTCCATTTGTAACCGGTCAGCCCGTCTTCCGGCGTCGTGTGCTGATCGTGATGGGCGAGCAGCTTGACGCGATCGGCCAGTTCCTCGGCCTCGCGCTTGACCATCTCCGCCGTCTCCGGCCGCATCCGCCTGGAGAAAGAGACGAAGGTCGCCTCCCGCTCCAGATGGGTGATCGCCCAGCCGATGAAATTCTTGTTGGTCATCTCGAACAGCGGCCTGAGCGGCCCTTCGAAATTCCACTGGATCGGCGTGTCGACCAGCAGCCGCGCCGACAGCCCGCTGCCCAGCGCAACCAGGCCAAGCGCTTCGAGATCGCGCAGATAGAGGAACATCGAGGCTTCGCTCAGCCCTTGCGAGCGCATGACGCCCTCCGGCGTGAATTTCTCCGACAGCATGACGAAGATGAACAGCAGCGCCGGCCGTCCGGCGAGCTTGCGCTCGATCTCCGGTGCGATGCGATTGACCGGCCCCGGCCCCCTGTTCATCGAGCCGAGCACGTTTTCAAGCTCGACGCCGGCGGCGGCGCAAATCTCCACCAACCGGTCGAGCTTGCAGTTGCGTTCGTGAAAGATGCGCTTCACCGTCGGCTCGGAAACACCCATGCGCTCGGCCAGGTCGCGATAGGTGACGCCCTTGGCCTTCAGCGTCCGCTTCAGCGCCTCGAAGATCAGGCCGTTCATGGGATGCACCTCTTTTGTGCGATTTGGTATCGAGTTCCGATACTAGCGCGGATTGGACTTCCGGAAAAGTATCGAAATCTCTAGCTCTCCGCTCGTCATCACAGGAGACCTCGCCATGAAAACCCTCATCCCCTCGATTTGTGTCGCCGCCTTCGGCATCGCGCTTGCATCCACCGCCGAGGCTGGCGAGACTTGGCGCGCTTCCGGCTTCCAGCAACCGGAATCGGCGCTGTTCGACGCCGCCAACAATCGCATCATCGTTTCCAACATCGTCGGCAATCCTGGCGAGGCCGACGGCAACGGTTATCTCTCGCTGCTGTCGCTGGACGGCAAGGTCGTCACCCAACACTGGACCGACGGCATGGATGCGCCGAAAGGCTCGGCGATCTCCGGCGGCAAGCTCTACGTCGCCGATATCACCAAGGTGCGCGTCGTCGACCTCGCCAGCGGCAAGCTTGTCTCGACGATCGATGTGCCTGGCGCCGTCTTCCTCAACGACGTGACGTCGGACAGTTCGGGCAAAATCTATGTCACCGACATGCTGGCCGATGCGATCTACCGCATCGACGGCGACAAGCCTGAACTGTTCGTCAAGGACGCGATGCTGGCCTCGCCCAATGGCGTCTTCGCCGACGGCGGCCGGCTGATCGTGGCGTCCTGGGGCAAGGGCATCAAGCCCGACTTCAGCACCGCCGAGCCCGGCGGCCTGCTGTCGGTCGATCTCGCCAGCAAGGCAATCACACCATTGCCCGGCGCACAAAACTTCGCCGACCTCGACGGCGTCGTCGCCATCGGCGACAGCATCTACGCCACCGCCTACATGACCGGCACGCTCTATCGCTACAAGGTCGGCGGCACGCCGGAGGCAGTAGCGCAGTTCAAACCGGGCAGCGCCGACATCGGCACAGACGGCAAGTCGGTGATCTATGTGCCGCTGATGAACGAAGGCGAAATCGCCGCAGTGAGCTTCGACGGAACATCGCAGTGATCTGTCGCCGGCCGGTCCCCGGCCGGCGGCTACGCTTTCTCCGGGGCCAGCTGCGCCTGGGCATCCCCGATCGAGGCGGCATAGGTCACCAGCGGCCGCTTGACGCCGTGGTTGATCAGCATGCGCCGCGTCTGCGGCGAGGCGCCGGCGATGATGAATCGCACCCCGGCGCGCTTCGCCTTGTGCGCCGCGCCCCCGATGACATTGGCCGCGGTGGAATCGAAGAACGGCACCGCCGAGCAATCGAGGATGAAGTTCTTGCGCTGGTCGGCTATGCGGTCCAGCACCGTGCCGACGGTCGAGGCGGCGCCGAAGAAGAAGGCGCCGGAGATGCGGTAGACGACGGTGTCGGCATCGCTCGCCTCGCTGGCATCGTAGGCGCGGCCGCTGCTGTCGGCGACATCGTCCTGCACCAGCGGCAGGTGGGCCTCCACGGCGATCGACTTGGCCATGCGGTCGATGAACAGGATCGAGCCCAGCGCGAAGCCGACGACGATGCCTTCGGTGAGGTCACGAAAGACGACGATCAGGAAGGTCGCCAGCAGCACCAGCGCGTCGCCGCGCGAAGCGCGCAGCAGCGTGGCGAAGGCCTGCTTCTCGAACATGTTCCAGCACACCACCGCCAGCACGCCGGCAAGGGCGGCAAGCGGGATGTAGCTGGCCAGTGGTGCGGCCACCAGCATGAAGACCAACAGGAACAGCGAATGCAGCATGCCCGAAACCGGCCCATGCGCGCCAGCCCGAACATTGGTGGCGGTGCGAGCAATGGTGCCGGTGGCGCAGATGCCGCCGAACAGGGCAGACGCGATGTTGGCAAAGCCTTGCGCGACCAGCTCGCAATTGGAACGGTGGCGGCGTCCGGTCATGCCGTCGGCGACCACGGCCGAGAGCAACGATTCGATGGCGCCGAGCAGCGCAAAGGCCACCGCATCCGGCAGCACCGCAATCGCCTTGTCGAAGCTGAGCGCCGGCAGCGCCGGAAACGGCAGGCTGCGCGGAATGCCGCCATAGCGGGTGCCGATCGTTTCCGCCGGCAGGGAAAGCAGCGCCACGACAAGCGAGGCCAGCCCGACGGCGATCAGCATACCCGGCCAGCCGGGCCGCCAGCGCTTCGCCGCGACAATGGTGGCGATGGTCAGTACTGCCACCAGCGTCGCCGAGATGTTGAGCGTGCCGGCCGCCTGCCCGATCGCCATCAGTTTCGGCAGCAGCGGCCCGGGCTCCGGCCCGGCAAGCGTCAGCCCGAAAAGTTCGACGATCTGGCCGGAGAAGACGATGATGGCGATGCCGGCGGTGAAGCCGACCGTCACCGGGTAGGGGATGAATTTGATGTAGGTGCCGAGCCGGAGATAGCCGATGGCGAGCAGGAAGACGCCGGCCATCATCGTTGCCAAGAGCAGCCCGTCGACACCTTCGCGTTGGACCGTTCCTGCCACCAGCACGATGAAGGCGCCGGCCGGGCCGCCGATCTGGAAGCGGCTGCCGCCGAGCGCCGAGATGATGAAGCCGCCGACAATTGCCGTAAACAGGCCGCGCTCCGGCGTCACTCCCGACGCAATCGCAATCGCCATCGACAGCGGCAACGCCACGATGGCGACGGTCAGCCCGGCCATGAAGTCGGCCTTGAACTGCGGCAGGTGGTAACCCTCCCGCCAGACCGTCACCAGTTTCGGCGTGAACAGCTCGGAAAATGTCGGCTTCGCCGACTTCTGGGCCGGCTTCTGGGCCGACTTCTGCGCCGGTTGATGCGCTGCCTGACGGATCTGATCCATGACTGCCTTCCGCTTGCGTGAAGGCGGCGGGATCGTCGGCAGGACTGTCGGCGGTCGCCGTCGCGACTGTATGCCGGCTCAGCTTTGCGGGTTCGGCGCGACCGGCTTGAGGCGTACGCCCCGGCCGCCGCGCTCGCTGGTCTGGTTCTCGCCGATCAATTCCACCCCGGCCTCATCGAGTGCCTGGATGACCTTCATCAGCGTGTCTACCACGCCCCTGACCACGCCGTCGCTCGCTTCCATGCGCTGGATGGTCGGAAGCGAAACCCCGGCGCGCTCGGCGAGCGTCTTCTGATCGATGCCGGCCAGCGCCCTTGCGGCGCGCATCTGCGCGGCAGTGATCATCGGCCTGAACCCCCCGTTTGAGTCTGCGGTTTCTACGTATAATACAATCATTGTGATGTTTCAACCATCATAAAGCATACATTAAACATGATCCGTCGGTGAGAACCGGATGGTGGCGAACAGGATGCCCGTGCTACGCTCTCCACCTTCTCATTGGCGGGGGATATCAGTTGAACATTTTCAAGACCTTGATGACATCGGCAGCCTTGCTGTCGGCGGTTTTTCTGCTGGCAGGCTGCGGACACGGGCTGATCAACCGGCTGATCTGATTGTCGCTCCGCAGCGTCAGTCTTCAAGCTCGCTGTCACTGTTCGCCACTACCTTGCGCCGCTGCAGCAGCCGCGCCGCCAGCCAGCACAGCATCGCCCAGGCAAAGCCGGCGCACCAGCCGGCCAGCACGTCGGATGGCCAGTGGACGCCGAGATAGACGCGGCTGACGCCGACCAGCAACGTTGTCAGAACCGCGAGGCAGAGTACGAAGATCTTGGTCGTGCGCCCCGGCAGGAAGCGCGCCGCCAGCGAGCCGAGCGTCAGATAAGTTACTGCTGACAGCATGGCGTGGCCGCTCGGGAAGGATAGCGACGTCTCGGTGACGAGGTGCGAGACAAGGTCAGGGCGCGGCCGGTCGACGCCGGCTTTCAGCAGGGTCGACAGCACCTGGCCGCCGGCCACCGCTGCCAGGACGAACAGCGCCGTCCACGCCTTGCGGATGAGCAGGAGGTAGACGATCACCGCAGTGACGATCAGTGTCAGCACTGCGGAACTGCCGAGGCTGGTGATGTCACGCATCGCCCCTTCCAGCCAGAGCGGGCCAACCGGAACGTCCGGGTGTCCGGCTTGGCGGAAGGCAAGCAATATCTCGGTATCGAAGGCATGCGGGGTGGTGTCGCGCGCCACCTCCATCAATTCCTCGAACCCCCAAAGCCCGGCGGCGATCACCAACCCGGCCAGCAGCACCGGAAATTCAAACCAATTGGTGAGCGTGCTTGAGGAGATCTTCATCGGGTCGTTCGTCCTATAGCCGCCCCTGCAGATAGGGACCGAGTGTGATCAGCGCCACGGCAGCGATCGCCAGGACGATGCCGGTTGCCTGCAAGGCATTGACCCGTTCGCCGAAGAACACAAGCGCCACGACATTGACCGATACAAGCTGGATCACCGCCGACAGGCTGAACGACACCGACATGCCGAATTCGCGGACCAGCCGCAGCATGATCAGATTGCCCAACGTGTAGAGCGCCAGCGTCACCACGATCTTGCCGAGGCTCGGCGCCAGCCCCCATTGCTTGGCCGCGGTTGCCGCCAGCAGGAAGATCACCGTCGAAATGACGAGCTGCGCCAGTCCCCAGAAACTCACTTTTGTGCCTCGCTGTCGTTTGTGGCAGCCCTTGTTTCGCAAGCGTGCCGGGACGTCAAGCAGACTGCAGCGGAACAGGCCCGACCGGTGATGGGAGGCAGCCGGGTGGGTGGCGGCAAGATCGCGGTCTGATTGCCAACGCTCGGGGCGAATTCACCCAAACCCAGCCGACTGCTCCACTCAAGCCTTGGGAAAGATTGGACATTTAGACGTGGCGCCCTAGGTCTTCTGGAGGAGGCTGCCATGCCAAAGTCTGTTTATTACCGTGGCCTGCTCAGGCCCGACGACATCGCCAGGCTGCAACGTGTGTTCGACGAGGCCTGCAGCAGGCGAGACGTGCATCCCGATTCGGCCGAGGCGCGGGAGATCGCGCTGAACCTGCTGGCTTTGCACAATGCCGGGATGGTCGACGAAGATATGCTTATGGAAACCGTCGGTTTCCGCCGGTTGGAGCCGAAATCGGCGTGATTACGGTGTTCGCCTAGCCGGCACGCTGCACGACGGCCACGTTCATCTCCGACCTCAGCTTGAAGCCAATGGATTCGTACAACCGAATAGCGTTGGCATTGTTGGCATAGGCGTGCAGGTAGGGCACCTCGCCGCGGCCCATGATCCGGTTGGACACGAACACCGACAGCAGCCTGCCGAGGCCGCCGCCGCGAAAGTCCGGATGCGAGCAGACGCCGCTGAGTTCGCTGTAGCCGGGCTGCTTCATGCGCTCGCCGGCCATTGCCGCCAGTCTGCCGCCGATCTTCACCCCCCAGAACTCGCCCAGGCTCAGCGCCTTAAGCGTGAACGGGCCCGGCTTGGTCAGCGACGCCAGAGCGAGCATCTCGGCTGCATCGTCCAGCGTCAGCTGCTGCACGCGCTCGTCCGACACGATGGGCAAGGGCGTCTCGGCGACCATCTGCACGCCGAAGGCGGTCACGGTCGCGGTCAATTCCGGCGGCAGGGCAATGGGAT
The DNA here is from genome assembly GCF_056403715.1 of Mesorhizobium sp. P2_F5. NCBI lineage: Bacteria > Pseudomonadati > Pseudomonadota > Alphaproteobacteria > Hyphomicrobiales > Phyllobacteriaceae > Mesorhizobium > Mesorhizobium sp. P2_F5. The sequence goes on from NZ_JBFUEY010000043.1 coordinate 21,496, forward strand.
CCGCCTGAAGCATGAACACGCTTTCACCTGCGGCCACGAGCCTTGCGAGCGCCTGCAGGCTCTCAGCGTCATCTGCGCCGGAAGCCGCGAACGGGACGATCGATGAGGGATAGCGCCTGGCGAGCTTGTCACCTTGCGCGAAGGCCTGCTGACGCGTCGTCAGCGCGCCCCAGACGGGACGATTAAGCACATGGCTCATTGCACGGCATCCTTTTCCGTGCGGCGGTCGAGCGGGATGGCGGCCAGCCCATCCTCTATCGCCGCCAACTGATCGAGAAGCGGGCCTGACAGGTTTTTGCACAGGTTCGCGACGGCGTTCTCGATGCGAGGCCACACGTCCCGCTTCGCCGTGTCGACCAGACGCTGACCATTCCCTGTCAGTGAGACCATCCTGCGGCGCTGATCGCCGTCCGACTGGATAACCTCGACCAGGCCCAGCTCAGCCAGCAGCGCCACGCTGCGCGTCACCCCCGGCTGGGTGACCCCCAACGACTGTGCCAGCTCACCGACAGGCAGTGGTCCCAGCCTGTCGAGCGCGGCGAGCAGAGGATACTGGCTCGACTGCACCGGCACCTCCAGGCCATCGAGCAGGCGCTGCGTATCGGCCTGCAACTGCTCGCCGATACGCTTCAGCCTGCTGCCGAGGGTGAGGTAGCCAAGAGATCGAATGATGTCTTCCATTGGTGGGTCGCTCGCTTATTCATTACATGTTATATAATAAGGCAAGAAAAGAGATCAAGAGCGTGCTTTGGAGATTGGCCGCAAGCATCTCAACGTCGTCATCAACTCTGAGGAATCGCGGCGTCTCGAAGCCTTGCGTTTAGGGTGACGACGATCTTTCGCATGACGGCAGCGATAGCCACCATTGGCTTTTTGCCGTTGGCGATGAGGCGTTTGTAGAAGGCTGCGAACTCGCCTTTTCCGG
>NZ_JBFUEY010000044.1:0-18117 GCF_056403715.1 Mesorhizobium sp. P2_F5
GAGGCCGGAAACAGCTGCGGCTGATCGATCAGCCAGGCAGCTGCGGCTGATCGATCAGCCAGGGGCGAAACGTCTTGCTCATGCCCCAAAGAATCACGCCGTAATCCAGCTGTCTAGGCGCAGCCCGCCGCCGACCGCTCATTCCACACCCAAATACGGGGACAGGCTCCTAGCGTCTCGGCAACCACCTCACCGAAGGACGATGACGTCGGCACGATGATGACGATAGTGTCCTCGGGACTTGCTCATTGAGCGGTCGTGGCGGATTTGGTAGACGCGCAGCGTTGAGGTCGCTGTGGGGCAACCCGCGGAAGTTCGAGTCAAATCGATCGCAACAAAAAATTCAAAAACTGTGTAATCCCAAAAGGTTATGCGGCTTTCTGTTTGTCATTCCCCTATTTGATGCAACCTTCGATTACCACTTTCCAGCATATCGCTTTGCATCCATAGTTCCCGAACGCGGGCTGTAAGCTGGGGAGGGCGGTATGGTTGCTGGCGGTTCTCTCACAGTGCAGGAAAAGCGAGTCGTAAAAGCGCTGCTCGCTAAGGGTCGAACAAATCAGGACGTACACGCCCTAGTCAATTTGCACCGGAAAGCAACGATCAATTTCGCCCGCGTCGCGACGGTCAAAAAGGATGCCCAACAGGCAGCTGCCACTGAGGCCGAGGTCGAATATTACATCCTTCACAAGAATGCTTTCGATCCGCAGACAGGTCTAAACCGCTACGACGACGAACGGCTTATTAGATCACGAGAGGCGATGTGCTTGGCTGTGCAAATTTTCAATAGCCCATCACTTCGCTTTAAGAGCGAAGTGTTCGCGGTTCTGGTCAACATAGCCTGGACTTATCTGCTGCATGAATTCTATCAGCGGAAGGAAGTTGCCATAGTAAATGATGATGGCAACTCGCTGCTGCTTGGGCAAATGATCGAGCGAGACGATTGCCCTCTATCCGACGGGGTGCGCAACAACCTCCGGGCCATAAAAAAACTCCGTGACAAGGTGGAGCACCTCATGCTCGGTAAGGCGGATTTGCAATGGCTGCCGCTCTTTCAGGCCTGTTGCCTCAACTTTGAAACGGCCCTTTGTTCGCTATTTGGTGACCGGCTGACACTCGCGCACGATCTCTCGATTGCGCTACAATTTGGCAAGCTAAACATCGAGCAAGCCGCAATGCTGAACCACTACGAAGTACCCGCACACATCGCCGCCGTTGATGCGCATCTTATGGATGGAATGTCGGAGACGCAGCTTCAGAGCATCGAGTTTCAATTTCGGGTCATCTACACTCTGGAAAACGCTGCGAAGTCGAAAACCCACTTCCAATTTTTCAAGCCGGAGTCAGCCGAAGGCAAAGAGATACACAATGTGCTCGGCTACCTAAAAGCGGCCGACGAAATGTACCCTCACAAACCCATGAAGGTTGTTGCACTCGTTCGCGAAAATTCTGGCGTGATGGTCACTAACAACGATCACACTAAGGCGTGGCGACACTATAAAGCCCGGCCGAAATCTGGAGCGCAAAATCCTGAAAACACGAACAAAGATTTTTGCCTCTACCACCAGGCTCATCGCGATTACACGTATTCCGACGCCTGGATAGAAAAACTGTCAGCAGACGTGGCAGACCCGGTGAAGCTCGCAGCGATTCGGGCCGAAAAGCTCTGACGACTGCCCTGCAGCTATCTGCTTGGGTATGAGCGGTCCGATATGGGTTAGAGGGGCTGGGGACATGGAAACAATTGCTATTGAGACGGCGATCAGCAATCTCGCAAATACGATGCGCCTATACGTCGAGGCGCATATGCGCTTCGGTGAGCTGTTTCGCGTTGACCGCGAGGAGGCCATTCACAACGTTGATCGCGCCATGGAAGCCAAGCTTGAGGCATTCCACCGGCTCTACGATGTGTCAAAGCGCCGTTTCGCCTATTTCGATTTTGCGGATTGTTCTCTTCTGATCGCGTTACGCAATGCCATCCATCACCGAAACCATCCTCTATTTCAGAGTCTCCAGTCCGAGTTATGGCTGCTTTGCGATAATCCATCCTCATGGCGGGGGGCGGCGTTTCTTTTGGGCAGGCACTGGGTCAAGGACGAAACACCATCGTTGATGGAATACCATCTCAGACTGGAAGATTTCCAGGCTCGGCTAGATCCAGACGGCGCTTCGCCCTACCGCGATACAGCCACGTCCATTGAGCGCGCGCGGAGTAGATTTACGCTAATCGAGAGGGGGCTCGGCTTCGAGCAGATCCGCAAGAAGGCGGCGGCTGACCACTATCCTTCGAAACAGGTCTATCTCGATGTTATGCCAATCTTTATTTCGGCGGTGTGCCGGGTATTTAAGGCTCTGCATTCCGAAGGCGTGCAATTCAGAGGCTTCGACGCCCAGACCTATTTGGAGCCGTTCACCACCGACTTGGAGGTCGACCTCACCAGACTGAGGTTTCGGATGGTCAGGGTCTAACGCCATCCTAGCTATGCCGGTGAACCGTCGGGCGATGTGCAATGCTTGGACCCGCTGTCGTAGGCGCGCCACACTATCCCTGTGGACGCGCTTCCTCGCGAGGTACGCAGGTCCCATTGTCCATCCTGGTTTGTGGCCATCGAGAATAGGTTTTTATATGCGAGGCATCATGGGCTGCTTACACGTTGAGGCGGCTTATGTGACGTCTTGACGGCGCCTTCAGAGTCGCTTATATGCCGTCTCACCCTAGCAGGATGCGCCTACGCATCAACGCGAAGGAAATGCTCATTTGGAGCAACCTCAACAAAGGAGTGGCGTGATGCCAAACAACTACAGACCCGACAGAATCAGCCTCAGTCGCGATCCGAACCTAGACGGCTTCACCTTCGATCCGGGCTCTCACGGTAACGCCTATGGGACACCCATAGGGCAGGGTATCTATGAGTTGTTGACTTCTAGGCTCGGTGTCGCTGTCTTGATGGGCGCCGTGATCGCTGCGCCCTCGCGACCGCCGGTCATCGCCACAGAGCCGTTTGTGCTTCAACATGTGGGCTCGGCTGGCTTCACCGACGAAATGAAGAAATATACCGGACGGCTAGTCCGGTATATCGTTGAGCACCTTGGTGGACGCTGGGTGCGTCGGGGCGTCAAGGTAACGGTGGTGTCGGAGTACGGGTCAGGCTCCATTTACACGTTCCGGTGAACTAACCTGTAGGAACTGTTTCTATGATTTCAGCGGGGCATGGTCGCCCCGCTTCTGGGTTTGTGCCGGGCCGAAATCGGCTCACGCCGCCTTTTTTCATCCCCGCCAGCGTATCGGCAACCACCTCGCCAAATGACGACGGCGTCGGCACGATGACGCCAGGTGACGTCGGTAGCTCGGCGAAAACCGGGCCTATCCCGTCCACCCAAGGCCTGAGGAGATGCAGTTGATCGAGACAAGCAGGGCGTCGGTCGACCGCTTTTGATCCGCCGCGCCTGCTCTGACTTCACGCAGCAGATCGACCTGCAACCGGTGAATGTCGTCCATCTGACGCCGCAGACTGTCGAAACGCCGCTTGAACATTGGAAAGCGCACGGAAAGATCACCCCCGGTAAGGTCGCGGATCAGGCCCCGTGTCAACTTGTACTCGGCGAGAATGCGGGTGTAGATCCGGTGGGACGCATCGCTGTCGGACACCAGCCCGGCATAGAGCCGCGCGATCTCCATGTCGGACTGGTAGAGCGTCTTCTCCGCCTCGTCGACGATCAGACGGAAGAAGCGCGAGTGTTCGAACATGCGCCCCAGAAGCTCTCGCCCAGCATCGCCGCGCACCGCGACGAAGGAACTCAGCGCGCTGCCGATGCCATACCAGCCGGTCAGCAGATGGCGGTTCTGGCTCCAGGCGAACACCCAGGGGATGGCGCGCAGGTCGGCAATGCCGCCGGCGCCGAAACGGCGCTCCGGCCGTGAGCCCATTTTCAGCAGGCCCAACTCCGCGACCGGGCTCGCCTGGTTGAAATAATCGAGGAAGCCTGGCTCTGCCATCAACCCGGCATAGGAGGCCTGCGACATGCCCGCCAGCGCTTCCAGCGCTTCGTCGAACTCGGGTGTCTGTTTTGTTTCGACGTCGCCCGGCGATACGGCGGTATGAGCCAGAACGGCAGCGGCGAGGATCTCGAGCTGGTTGAGGCCGGTGCCGCGATTGGCGAATTTCGACGACACGACCTCGCCCTGTTCCGTCACCCGCATGGACCCAGTGACTGTACCTGCCGGCTGCGCCGCGATCGCCCGGCCGGTTGGCGCGCCGCCACGGCTGACGGAGCCGCCACGGCCGTGAAAGAAGCTGATCCTGACCTTGTGCTTGCGGCCGACGGCAGCGAGGCGTTTTTGCGCCTTGGCCAGTTCCCAATTGGAGGCCAGGAAACCACCGTCCTTGTTGGAATCCGAATAGCCAAGCATGATTTCCTGGCGCGCGCCGAAATCCCGCACCGTCCGCCTCACTACGGCAGTGTCGAGCAATCCGTTCAGGATGCGGGGGGCCGCCTGCAGATCGGCGATGGTCTCGAACAAGGGCACGATCCGCAGCCTGATCGTGCCGTCGCCACCGGGCGCGGTCGAAAGCCCGCAATATTGCGCCAGCAGATAGACCGCGAGCAGATCGTCGACCGAGCGGGTCATGCTGAGAACGAAACAACCCACGGCATCGCTGTCGGAGCCGGCGGTCTGGTTCGCGATGACAGAGAATGTCGAAAGCAGCTCCCTTGCCTCGGGCGAAAGCCGATCCGCGTCGATATCCAACCGCTCGCTTTGGCCAAGGGCTGCGCGGATGCGCGCCGACCATTGCGGCGTACCTGATGCAACCGGGTCTGCCAGCGCAAAGATCTCGGCCAGCACCCGATTGACGACAGTGGAGTTTTGCCTGATGTCGAGCGAGACCGTCCGGAAGCCGAAGCTTCCGAGCTGCCAGAGCAGCGGCTGGACGAAACGTCGGGCGACCGCACGCCCTCCGATCGCTTCGAGGACGAGAGCCAGCCCGCGCAGATCAGCACCAAACGCCTCCGCGGAGGGATAGGCGGCTGCTTCGCCATCGCGTGTGGCCTCAAGCCGGGCCAACAAGGCCGAGGCGAACTGGCGAAGCGGTTCGTCAGGATTGCGCGCGGCGATGTCATGCGCCTGTCCGCTTTTATCGAGTGCCTTTTGCAGCAGCGGTGTGAAGCTGGCTGGCAGGTCGACGACGTTCGAACTGGCGCTGAGCACCGTCACCAGCCGCTGCATTTGCGTCAGGTACCAGCCAATGGCGGTGTTGCGGTAGTCGGCCAAGGCACGGGCGGTCATGGCGGCGGTGACGTTCGGGTTGCCGTCGCGATCGCCGCCGATCCACGAGGCATAGCGCATGAAGGAAGGGATTCTGACCGGCTCTCCGGGATAGTGACGCTGGAAGGCGTCCTGAAGCTTGCCGTAAAGCTGCGGCGTCGCCTCGAAAATGACTTCGCGGAAGAAATGCAGGCCCCAGGCGATTTCGCGTTCGACCGTCGGGCGCTCCAGCCGCAGCTCGCCCGTCATCCACAGCAGCTCGATCTCGCTTTCAAGATCGGTAACCAGAAGCTCGCGTTCGCGCGGGGCCCAGCGTGGCTGGTCGAGTTCGGTCAGCTTGCGATAGATGCGGCGGTGGATCTCCAGAACCGTGACGCGTTTGGCCTCCGTCGGGTGAGCGGTCATGGTCGGGCCGACGCAAAGTTCATCAAACGCAGCCTGCACTTCGGCCGCCGAGCGCCCGTGCGCCGCCATCTGCGCGATTACGCTGGCGAAGGAGCCCGGCACTTCGTCGACGCCCGCGCCCTGTTCGAGCTCGCGGCGTGCCCGCATGGCAAGCAACTCGTCGGCGATCGCCAGCAACTGGAACCATACGCCGCTCGCCTGCAACGCCGGGATGCGCTGCTCCGGAGCGAGGGAGACAAGTGACCGCCGCCCGCTCAGAACCGAGGCGATCTCGGGCTCGCGCGCGCTGGCGACCTGAAGCAGCAGCCGCAATAGCAGGCTGCGCTCGTCTTCGCGAAACTTGATGGGTTTGCTTTGTTCCAAAACGCTTTCCTCCCGGGCCGAGGCTGGCGGCCAGCTTTCAAGCAACCCGGTCGGGGACCGGGCGACCCTCGAAGAAGGCGGTCAGGTTCTCGACCACCTTCATGCCCATCGCCACGCGCGTTTCCTCGGTCGCGCTGCCGAGATGCGGCAACAGCACGACGTTCTCCAACCGCTTCAGCGCCTCCGGAACGGCCGGTTCCTCGGCAAAGACATCGAGGCCAGCGCCTGCGATCTCATGCCTTTCCAGTGCGCCGATCAGCGCATCCTGGTCGACGACATCGCCGCGCGCCGTGTTGATCAGGAATGCGCCGGGTTTCATCAAACGCAGGCTGCGGGCATCGATGAGATGACGGTTTTCCGCGCCGCCCGGACAGTGCAGCGACACGAAATCGGATGCCGCGAGCAGCCCTTCCATAGTCTGCATCTGCACCGCGCCCATGGCGCGCGTCTCCTCATCGTCGACCGGCGAGCGATTGAAGAACACGATCTTCATGCCGAAACCGAAATGCGCGCGCCTGGCTGTTGCCTTGCCGATGCGGCCCATGCCGACAATGCCAAGGGTTTTGCCCGACACCTTCGCGCCGGCCATGTGCGTCGGCGACCAGCCGCGCCATTCTCCGGCCCGTAGCTGGCGCTCGCCTTCACCGGTTCGGCGCGCGACAGCCAATATCAGGCTGAGCGCCAGGTCGGCGGTGCAATCGGTCAGCACGCCGGGCGTGTTGGTCACCACGATGTCGCGGTCGCGGGCGGCCGCGACATCGATGTGGCTGAAGCCGACGCCGAAATTGGCAATGATCCGGGTGCGGGCGGAGGATTCTGGAAACACCGCGTCAGGCAAGCGGTCGCTGACCGTTGCCAGGATCGCGTCATAATCGGCGAAGGCGGACGTCATTGCAGCCGGGCTCAATGGCGTATCGCTGGTGTTGAACGTCGTGTCGAAGCGTTCGGCGAGGATCGCTTCGACGGGAGCCGGCCATCTGCGAGTAACAATCAAACGCGGTTTCATCTGATATCCTGCCGATCGAGGGGGTGGCGATGCCTGGCGCCAGCCCCGCCGTCACATTGTTCTATGCGGGCCTCGTCCGACCGCCGTTCAAGCCGCCTTCTTCATCCCCGCTAGCGTCTCTGCAACCACCTCACCAAACGACGACGGCGTCGGCACGATGACCACACCGGCTTCCTTCAGGATCTCCACTTTTTCCTGTGCCGATTCGCCGAAGGCCGAGATGATGGCGCCGGCGTGGCCCATGCGGCGGCCTTTCGGAGCGGAGAGGCCGGCGATGTAGGCGATCAGGGGCTTGCGCATATTGTCACGCGCCCAGATCGCGGCTTCGGCTTCCTGCGGCCCGCCGATCTCGCCGATCATCACCACGGCGTCGGTCTCGTCGTCCTGCTCGAACAGTTTCAGCATGTCCTTGAAGGATGAGCCGTTGATCGGGTCGCCGCCGATGCCGACGCTGGTCGACACGCCGATGCCGAGCGACTTCATCTGCGAGGCCGCCTCGTAGCCGAGCGTGCCGGAGCGGCCGACAATGCCGACGCGGCCGGGCAGGTAGATGCTGCCGGGCATGATGCCCATCAGCGCCTGTCCCGGCGTGATGACGCCGGCGCAGTTCGGGCCGATCAGCCGCATGCGGTCTTCGTAGCGATAGCGCAGCATGTAGCGCTTGACCTGCATCATGTCCTGCGAGGGGATGCCGTCGGTGATGCAGACGCAGAGTTTTATGCCGGCGTCGGCTGCTTCCATGATCGAATCGGCGGCAAAGGGCGGCGGCACGAAGACGATGCTGGCCTCGGCGCGGGTTTCGCGCACCGCGCCCTTGACCGTGTTGAAGACCGGCAGGCCGAGATGCTTCTGGCCGCCTTTGCCGGGGGTGACACCGCCGACCAGCTTGGTGCCGTAGCGTTTCATGTCGTCGGCATGGAAGCTGCCGATCTTGCCGGTGAACCCCTGGACGATGACGCGGGTGCTGCGGTTGAGCAGGATTGCCATTTTCTCGACCTCCCTCAGGCTGCTTTTTTCTTGGTGGCCGCGCGCCATGCGGCGACGGCTTTTTCGGCGGCTTCGGCCAACGTGTCGGCGACGATCACCGCCTCGCCGGAATCAGCCAGGATGCGGCGGCCTTCCTCGGCCCTTGTGCCTGAGAGACGGACCACCAGCGGCACGTTGACGCCGACCTCGCGTATCGCCTTGATGACGCCCTCGGCGACCCAGTCGCAGCGGTTGATGCCGGCGAAGATGTTGACCAGGATGGTCTCGACATTCTTGTCGCCGAGCACGGCGCGGAAGGATTTCGCCACCCGCTCGGGCGAGGCGCCGCCGCCGATGTCGAGGAAGTTGGCCGGCTCGCCGCCGGCGATCTTGATCATGTCCATGGTTGCCATGGCCAGACCGGCGCCATTGATGATGCAGCCGATATTGCCGTCGAGGCCGACATAGGAGAGGCCGCGGTCGCTGGCGAAGGTCTCGCGCGGGTCTTCCTGGCTCTTGTCGCGCAGTTCGGAAATTTCCGGCCGGCGGAACAGCGCGTTCTCGTCGAACGACATTTTGGCGTCGAGCGCGATCAGGTTGCCGTCGCGGGTCACCACCAGCGGATTGATCTCCAGCATCGAGGCGTCGTAGTCGCGAAACACCTGGTAGCAGGCGAAGATGGTCTCGGTCGCCTTGCCGATCAAATTGTGGTCGAGGCCGAGGCCAAAAGCGATCTCGCGGGCCTGAAAACGTTGCATGCCGACGCCGGGATCGACCGATGTGCGCAGGATCGAATTGGGCGCCTTCTCGACGATGTCCTCGATCTCCATGCCGCCGGCGGCCGAGGCCACGATCATGACGCGCTCTTCCTTGCGGTCGAGGACGAAGCCGACATAGAGCTCCTGCGCGATGTCGACGGCTTCTTCGAGGTAGAGACGTGAGATCAGCTTGCCGCGCGGCCCGGTCTGCTGGGTCACCAGCTTGCGGCCGAGCATGGCTTCGGCGGCGTTGGAGATTTCCTCGTCATTGGCGCAGAGCTTGATGCCACCGGCCTTGCCGCGCGCGCCGGAGTGCACCTGCGCCTTCAGCACCCATTTGCTGCCGCCGATCTCGCGCGCCCTGTAGGTTGCCTGCTCGGGGCTATAGGCCAGCCCGCCGCGCGGCACATGCACGCCGTGGCGTGCCAGCAGTTCCTTGGCCTGATATTCGTGAATGTCCATTTTATCCTCCCTGAACAGTCAATGCGTGGCGACGCGCGGTTGGCCAGCGCGTTCGATTGCCTCGTTGACCACCAATACGTTCCTGGCCATGCGCTCCGACGCTGCGTCGATCATCTTGCCGTCGAGTGCGGCCGCTCCCTTGCCCTGCGCCTCCGCCTCCTTCAGCACTTCGAGGATGCGCCTGGCGCGGGTGACCTCTTTTTCCGGTGGCGAGAAGACGTCGTTGGCGAGCGCGATCTGCGAGGGATGGATCGCCCATTTGCCCTCAATGCCCAGCGCCGCGGCGCGCCTGGCGCCGGCGATGTAGCCCTCCGGGTCGGAGAAGTCGCCGAACGGCCCGTCGATGGCGCGCAGGCCGTAGGCGCGGCAGGCGACGGTCATGCGCGACAAAGCGAAATGCCACTGGTCGCCGGGATAGTCGGGGTTGAGGCCGCCAATGTTGACGGTGCGCGCCTTGCAGCTCGCCGCATAGTCGGCGACGCCGAAATGCATGGCCTCCAGACGGCCGGGCGTCGCGGCAATCGCCTCGACATTGGCCATGCCGAGCGCGGTCTCGATCAGCGCTTCGAGGCCGACGCGGGTCTTGAAACCCTTGGCCATCTCGATCTGGTTGACCATGGCCTCGACCATATAGAGATCGGCCGGTACGCCGACCTTCGGCACCAGGATCGTGTCCAGCCGGTCGCCGGCCTGCTCCATGACGTCGACCACGTCGCGGTACATGTAGTGGGTGTCGAGCCCGTTGATGCGCACCGAGACGGTCTTGCCCTTGGCGCGCCAGTCGATGTCGTTGAGCGCCTGGATGATGTTCTTGCGGGCGCGTTCCTTGTCGGGCGGCGCGACCGCGTCCTCGATGTCGAGGAAGATGAAGTCGGCGGCGCTGTTCGCCGCCTTGTCGATCATTTCCGGGCTGGAGCCGGGAACCGCCAGCTCGCTGCGCTGCAGCCGCAGTTTCTTCAGATGGTTGATGGTGTGGCTCATCGTCGGCTCCTTCAGGCGGCTTCAGCGACCGGCACGGCGGCCGAGGCTCGGAAATGCTGGATGGCGGCGCCGACGCCGGAACCCGGCGCCAGCCGCACGCCGCAATCGAGCAGCGCCATTTCGGCGGCCGACAGCGAAGCCAGCACCATCACCTCGTTCAGCCAGCCGAGATGGCCGATGCGGAAGACCTTGCCCATCACCTTGTTGAGGCCGCCGCCGAGCGACGTCTGGTAGGTGCCGTAGGCGCGCTTGACGACGTCCGCGCTGTCGATGCCTTCGGGCACCAGAATGGCGCTGACCGTATCGGAATGCCATTTCGGCGCCTTGGCGCAGAGTTTCAGGCCCCAGGCGTCGACCGCCTTGCGCACGCCTTCGGCGAGGCGATGGTGGCGGGCGAAGATGTTGTCCAGCCCTTCCTCGGCGATCAGGTCGAGCGAGGCGCGCAGGCCGCGCAGCAGCTGTGTAGCCGGCGTATAAGGGAAATAGCCGGCATCGTTGGCGCGGATCATGTCCTCGAAAGAGAAGAAGCAGCGGCGGTGCGTAGCACTCCGCGAAGCGACAAGCGCCTTCTTGCTGACTGACAGGAAGCCGAGGCCGGCGGGCAGCATGAAACCCTTCTGCGAGCCGCTGACGGCGCAGTCGACGCCCCATTCCTCTTGGCGGAAATCGATCGAGCCGATCGAGGAGACACCGTCGACGAAGAGCAGGGCAGGGTGGTTTGCGTCGTCGAGCACGGCGCGACAGCCGGCGACATCGCTGGTTACGCCAGTCGCGGTCTCGTTCTGCGTGCAGAAGATTGCCTTGATGCGGTGCGCCTTGTCGGCCTTGAGCCGCTCGGCATAGAGCTCGAGCGGTACGCCCGTTCCCCATTCGCAATCGATGACATCGACCTCGAGGCCGAGGCGCTCGGCCATGTCGACCCACAGGTGAGAGAACTGGCCGAAGCGCGACATCAGCACGCGGTCGCCGGGGCTGAGCACATTGGTCATCGCCGCTTCCCAAGCGCCGGTGCCGGAGGAGGGGTAGATGAAGACGCGGCCGGTCTCGTTCTTGAAGACGCGTTTGATGTCCTCGAACAGCGGCAAGGTGAGATCGGGGAAGGACGCGGCGCGCATATCCTCCATCGGCAGGTTCATCGCCTGCCGGACCTGTTCGGGGATGTTGGTCGGTCCGGGAATGAAAAGATGGGTGAAACCGGCCATGGTGCGAACTCCTCCTGATCCAGCAAAGCGGTGATGGGGAGTTTCGTTTCGACGGCTAAAGGCAACAACACCTTGCCGGGTAACATCTCGCCGCGCACGGGTGGGGACGGCCTACCCGGTAGGCCTACCCGCGGCCCGCCGCTTGCCTACCCGAAAGGCTGTTTCTGGGTACGCCTCTCGCGCGCATAGAGCGCGACCGCCATCGCCCGGTTGCGGACGTCGAGCTTGTCGTAGAGATTCTTGAGGTGGTATTTTACCGTGTTCTCGGAAATCCCCGTCCGCGTCGCGATCTGCAGATTGGTCCAGCCGTCGGACAGCACCGCCAGCAGCTCGCGTTCGCGCACGGTGAGCTGCGACAAGGGCGTGTCGTTGACCTTGTTGATGTCGATGTAAGGGATGCAGATGCGGCCATGCGCGACCGCCAGGATGGTCTCGAAGATGATCGACGGATCGTCGAACTGGAAGCAGTAGCCCTGGGCGCCGAGGCGCACGCACTGTTTCAGGATGCCGATGTCATGGTCGTTGGAAAACACCGCGATGCGCACGCCGAGCTTGCGGCTGTGAACCTCGGCCAGCACATCGGCGCCGTCCATGTCGGAGAGCTTCCAGCCGATGACGGCGACGTCGAAGTCACCTTCCGTTGCCAGGTCCAGGAAATGCCTGCCGCTTTGCACGCAGGCGAGGAGATCGAAGCGGCCGTCGCATTCCAGCATTTCGCGCAGCGCCGATATCACGAGCGGATTGCGTTCGGCCACGACCACGCGCACGCGCCGTTCCGCGGTTGCCTTGGTTTCTGTCTGCGACCTGATCTTCAAGGGCTTCCGGCTGTTCTGGTTGCAATCCAGCGGTCCGGCCATTGCCTGGACCTGCATCATGACAATTCTGCCCCAACTGTGCGGGGGTGCTCTTTCCCCAGCGACATGCGCTGTCGCGCTGCCTTAAGCCGGCGGGACATCGGTTTTTGATGGTATTGGTGTTGTCAGCGCCGGCCGGAGTGATCTCGCCTGCCAGTGTCGCCGTCCAGGCGGGAGGGCGCATTTCGTTTGAAATTCCGTGGGTTGCGGGATCAACCTGACATGCGCTCGCCGAACCCCGGGGAGCCATTATGATGGCGAGGCAACTGGCCCGTTCGGCAGATCGACGGTCACGATGAGCCCTGTCGGTTGATTATCCTGCAATTCGATCTTGCCACCATGACCCTGGATGATGTCGGCAACGATCGAGAGACCAAGACCGAAGCCATGCTTCGAGGCAACGCCACGCGATGTGTCCTCCTTGAAGAATGGCTCGAACACGCGGGAGCGCGCCGTCATCGAAATGCCCGGTCCATCGTCGCCGACCGCTATGCGCGCCGTCGTCTCGGTCAGCGTCAATGCGACGGTGACATTGCCGGCGAATTTAACCCCGTTGTCGCAGAGATTGGTGATCGCACGCGCCAGCGCATTGGGTTTGCACCAGCCCAGAAGCCGATCCGGTCCGGAATACGAGACCGAAAACCCGACATCGGAGAATTCGGCACAGACTGTTTGCAGCACGCTGGCAATGTCTGCGCGTTGCAGCTTCTCCGTCGAAACATCGTTGCGCAGATAGGTCAAAGTCTCGTTGATCAGCTCTTCAATATGCTGGACATCGGACAGCATCGCGGTTCGGGTGAGGCCGTCATCCATGCGCTCGGCGCGAAGCCGCAGCCGCGTCAAAGGCGTGCGCAGATCATGGCTGACACTGCGCAACATGCGCGTGCGGTTCTCGATCATCGTCCGGATACGCGTTCTCATCCTGTTCAGAGCGCGCACCAGGCCGACCATCTCGATGGAGCCGCGTTCGATGAAAAGCTCGTCGCTGTTCTCGATCTCTGCCGACCCGACAGCGGTCGAAATGCGTCTTAGGGGATTTGTCACGGCCCATACTGCAAAAAGCCAAATCAGGGCAGGAAAGGCGACAAAAGCCATAAATTTGTAGAACAGGGAACGGATAAAACCTGATGTCAGCAAGGTATCGGGCACGCCAAAATGAGCCAGGACGGCCTGTTGGTCCAGATCCAGCACAAAGGCATATTCACCGTCGATTGTTAGCCAACGTCCATCCGTCGGTTCGTTGTTGAACCGGAAAAGCCATTCGATATTTCGCCATTGAAGATAGGAAATTGGAATACTGTCGATCTGCTTCTTGGGCAGTACCTTGAAATCAAAACCCGCTCGCGCCGCCGCTGCCAAGATCACGCTGCGAGCTTCCGCTGGTGCTTCGCGCAACAAGGCAGCAACCACGGCGGTTCGTGTGGCGCTGTCGTCGACAGCCGGCAGGTCGATACTCGCTGTAACATTTTCGACGACCGATCCAACGGACAGGATCACAACCACCGTGATGATGATGACTGCCGCGAACTGCCCACGCACAGACTGCGGCAGGAAACGGCGGATCAAATCCCTCATGCTTCCTCAACCGTCGCGGTGAAGATGTAACCGCCCAGCCGAACGGTCCTGAGAAGCACCGGATCGCGCGCATCCTTTTCGATCTTCTGGCGGATCCGGCTGACGTGAACATCGACGCTGCGCTCGATTGGCCCGGCAAGCCCTGCATGGGTTACGCCGAGGAGTTCCTCGCGCGAGAGAACCCGGCCCGCATTACGGCAGAAAGCAAGCAACAGGTCGAATTCATGCGTGGTGGTCGCGACCCGCGCGTTGCTCGGATCATGCAATTGCCGGCGAATGGGGTCGAGGCGCCAGCCGTTGAAGCGAAGCACCTTCGACCGATCCCGTTCCTCGGGAGCGTAGGTCGTGCGGCGCAGCAGCGCCCGTATCCTGGCCGTCAGTTCGCGCGCGCTGAACGGCTTCGTCACGTAGTCGTCCGCGCCAATCTCGAGTCCGAAGATGCGGTCGATTTCTTCGCCAAGGGCGGTCAGCATCAGGATCGGAACGTTCGTTTGCGCGCGAAGACGGCGGCAGATGCTGAGGCCGTTTTCGCCAGGCAGCATGACATCAAGCACGATAAGATCGAATTTCTGGTTGCGAAGCGCGGCGTCCATCCGAACGCCGTTCCCGGCTATTTCCACGATCATGCCGTTTTCGGTGAGCGTGTCACCCAGCATGCGCGCGATTTCGAGGTCGTCTTCGACGATGAGGATACGCGAACCTTGTCTTGTCGATCTGGATTCGGCGCTCAAATCGCTTGGGTGCCTTTGCCGTGCGATCTCGGAGTTTGCCATAGCCTGCATAGGTGCCTGCGTGGATGTCAGAACCGGTATCCGACCAGAAGCATCCCTGAAGGCTGAACCTTGTCGATGACGATCGGGCTGTCGGCGGCGTCACCCAAGAGAATGCCGACCCCCGCTTCGCCCCGCACCATCCAGTTCTGATTGAGCATATATGTGGCGGAAATTGAAAAATCGGCGCGCTTCAACCCGGCACCAGCATCATAGCGAGCCAGCCCCGAGCGAGCCGATTGTTCCGACGTGACGCCAAAATAGGCCTGCATGTAATTTTCGTCCGCGAAGACGGCGGCTGCACTGGCGCCGACCACCAATGATTGGGACAGAGGCTGGCTGACCTCGATCCCGACCTTGCCCTCGAGACCATCGCTGCCGCCGATGGTCCTGTCGAGCTGCGCAAAGATTTCAGCCGAGCCGAACTTTACCGCGGCCTTCGCGCCGACTGTCGCGCCCATGTCGACATCCCCCAAGCCGCGCAGGTGGTCGGCGTCGTCTTCCTTGCGGCCCATCTCATAGCCAAGCCGCGCGCTGAATTCGAACGGGCCTTGTTCGTAGATCGCGATGTTGGCGCCCGTCGGATCGATCGTCACCGTATCGAGGAACGTCGCGGTGACGAAAGGCACCGGCATGACCTTGAACTCGTCGCTGCCCTCGTATTTGGGGACGATGATGGCGCCGCCTCCAACGACGACATGCCAGTCGGCCAGTTTTTGTTCGAAGTGTCCGAAACGGGAAGGGTCGGGCGGAGGGCTAAAGTCATCGGAATTCACGGCAATGGCGTCAGCCGCCAGGACGATGCTCGAATGCGTTGAAAACAGCACTGCCATCGCCGCAAGAGAGGCCCGGCCGGCAAACATTCCAGTATCCATATTGAACATGCATGCTCCAGAGCAGCGAGGCGGTGAGCCCCTGATGCTCGGAGTATTTCAGGCGAAGGTGGCTGCATGCATGAAGTGATGTTAATTTTTGTTGCGCAATCTTGGTCGCTTTTTGGCGACTGTACGAAGCGACCTCCGCATAACGTCGTGCGACCATGTGGCGTGCTCTCAAGCCAAATCGCGCCACCGCCTATCTCAGTGTTTAATCATGATCTTTTCCGAAAACCGGTTTCCCCTTTTCGGGATCATGGTCTAGACCTGACAGGCACCTTTTGCGGGATTGCGATGGCGGGAGGCGCCGGTGGAAGGCGAACACGAACAGACGGGCGGCGCCAAAGCCGCTGACGATGCCCACGCCGACATCTATGGCGAGGATGGCGCCGTCCTGTCGTCCTTCCTGGCGCAGATCGGTGCCGCGATCGCCGATCGCGACACGCTGACGCTGAAGCGCGAAGTCGACGATCTGCACCAGTCCGAACTCGGTGATCTGCTCGAAGCTCTGCACCCCGAACAGCGCCGCGCTTTGGTCGAGCTGCTCGGCGCCGATTTCGACTTTTCGTCGCTGACCGAGGTCGACGAGGCGATCCGTATGGAGATCGTCGACAATCTGCCCAATGCGCAGATTGCCCAGGCGGTGCAGGAACTCGATTCCGACGACGCCGTCTACATTCTCGAAGACCTCGAAAAGGAAGACCAGGACGAGATCCTGTCGCAGCTGCCGTTCACCGAACGGATCAGGCTGCGCCGCTCGCTCGACTACCCCGAAGAGACCGCCGGTCGCCGCATGCAGACCGAGTTCGTCGCGGTGCCGCCGTTCTGGACCATCGGTCAGACCATCGACTACATGCGCGAGGACCAGAACCTTCCCGACCGATTCAGCCAGATCTTCGTCATCGATCCGAGCTTCAAGCTGCTCGGCGCCATCGACCTCGACCAGATCCTGCGCACCAAGCGCGCGACCAAGGTCGGGGAGGTTATGCACGAGACACGGCACGCCATTCCGGCCACGATGGACCAGGAAGAGGCGGCGCGGGAATTCGAGCAGTACGATCTTCTGTCCGCAGCCGTCGTCGACGAGAATGAGCGGCTGGTTGGCGTGCTGACCATCGACGACGTCGTCGACGTCATCCAGCAGGAGGCCGAGGAAGATCTGTTGCGCATGGGCGGCGTCGGTGACGAAGAGCTGTCCGACAGCATTCTGTCGACCTCGCGCTCGCGCGTTCCCTGGCTGCTCGTCAATTTGCTGACCGCGTTCCTGGCGGCTTCGGTGATCGGCCTGTTCGACCGCACCATCGAGCATATCGTTGCGCTGGCCGTGCTGATGCCGATCGTGGCCGGCATGGGCGGCAATGCGGGCTCGCAGACCATGACCGTGACGGTGCGCGCGCTGGCGACGAAGGACCTCGACATCTACAATGCCGGCCGCATCATCCGCCGCGAGATGGGCGTGGGTTCCATCAACGGTATCATCTTCGCCGTGCTGATCGGCATCGTCGCGGCTGCCTGGTTCCGCGATCCCAATCTGGGCGGCATCATCGCGGCGGCGATGATCATCAACATGTTCGTCGCAGCGCTCGCCGGTATTCTGATCCCGCTACTGCTCGACCGGTTCAAGATCGATCCGGCGGTGGCGTCGGCGGTTTTCGTCACCACGGTCACCGACGTGGTCGGCTTCTTTGCCTTCCTTGGGCTAGCCACCTGGTGGTTCGCCATCCCCTAGGCTGTTGATATTCAGGTGAGGCCGGCCTGCAAATGGCTGATACCTGCGCTTCCGGTGCTCACGTACGAAAAGTACGCTCCGCTCCGGTTCTCCGTATCAACCATTTTCGACTCGGCCTGACCTGAAACTCAACAACCTAGCTCAAGTTGGTAACGTCTCACGTCAATTGACTTTTACGTAAATGCCGTGCGAGGTTCGTACCGGGGTTTCATGTCGAGTCCGGCATGGGACATGGTTGATCGGGATGAGTGGGGCGCGCCGCTTGGCAGGCGTCGCTCACGTTCAGGTTTGGGAGCAAGAATGCGGGAATATTATTCGATCACCGAACTGACCCGTGAATTCGACGTGTCGACGCGGACGCTGCGCTTTTACGAGGATGAAGGGCTGGTGCAGCCGGTGCGGCGCGGCCGCACAAGGCTGTTTCGCCCTTCGGACCGGCACTTGATCCGCCAGATCATGCGCGGAAAGCGCCTCGGCTTCTCGATCAACGAAATCCGCGAAATCATCCAGATGTACAAGGAACCGCCCGGCGAGGTCGGCCAACTCAACCTGATGATCAAGCGCATCGAGGAGAAGCGCGAGGATTTGCGCCAGAAGCGACGCGACCTCGAGGAGACGCTGGCGGAGCTCGACCAGGCCGAAGAGTCCTGCGTCGAGCGATTGGTGGAGCTAGGCGTTAATACCTGAGCGTTGAGTGGCGATCGCCTACGTTTGGGGTTAGCCGAAGGCTTCCGAACTTCGTCATCCTAGGGCGAAGCAGGAGTGAAGCTCCGTCGCGGAGACCCTAGGAGCCTGTCCCCGTATTTGGGTGTGGAATGAGCGGTCGGCGGCGGGCTGCGCCTAGACAGCTGGATTACGGCGTGATTCTTTGGGGCATGAGCAAGACGTTTCGCCCCTGGCTGATC
>NZ_JBFUEY010000045.1:0-15607 GCF_056403715.1 Mesorhizobium sp. P2_F5
CGGTTTTGGGGGGGGGGCCTCGCCAGGATCCTCATAGGAACCAATGCCGGCGCGTTGACGGACGATTGGTTTGCTGGAATCGCCGCGATCCTTCGCGCCCCCCTCTGTCCTGCCGGACATCTCCCCCACAAGGGGGGAGATCAGCAGTCTCACCGTCCGCGCTCTCCCCGCCCACTTGCCACAAACCCCGCCTTTGGTGTAATCGCTCCCGCACACCCAATCGTCTTGTCTTGAAAGGAGGGCTCACGTGTTTACGTTTTTTCGTCACCATCGTCAGCGTGGCCCGATTTCTGCCCTGCGAGTTCGCTTGCAGGGCTGACCAGGGACATCACGGGTTTTCCCGCTTCGATTTTTTGGTCTGCCCTTCGTGGTGCGCAACGCTGAGCCTGATGGCCGGCACGCGCACCGTCAAAGTGCATTGAGCCGGCCTTCGGCCAAGACCAGAGAAATCAAATGGCCCTGATCAGCCTCAAATCCCTCGGCGTCACCATGAGTGCGCCGCTCTTCTCCAAGCTCGACATCACCATCGGCACCGGCGACCGGCTCGGCATCGTTGCCGCCAATGGCCGCGGCAAGTCGACCTTGCTCAAATGCCTGACCGGCGGGATGGAGCCGACTTCCGGCGACATTTCTCGCACGCGCGGCCTGCGCGTTGGCCATGTCGAGCAGTCGGTTCGCCCTGCCCTTCTCGGCCGCACCTTCCATCAGGTGGTGGCCGATGCCTTGCCGGCCGAGCAGGCCGACAGCGAGATGTGGCGGGTCGACGTGGTGCTGGATTCGCTCGACGTGCCCGGGCCGATGCGCGAGCGGGAAATGCGGGCGCTGAGCGGCGGCTGGCAGCGGCTGGCGCTGATCGCCCGCGTCTGGGTCACCGACCCGGATGTGCTGCTGCTCGACGAGCCGACCAACCATCTCGATCTCGCCAAGATCAGCCAGCTGGAAAGCTGGCTGGACGCGTTGCCGCGCGAGGTGCCGGTGGTGATCGCCAGCCATGACCGCGCCTTCCTCGACGCCACCACCAACCGCACGCTGTTCCTGCGCCCTGAGGAATCGCCGGTGTTTGCGCTGCCCTATTCGCGGGCGAGGCAGGCCCTCGACGAGCTGGACGCGTCGACGGCACGCAGGTTCGAGCGCGACATGAAGGTGGCGCAGCAACTGCGCAAACAGGCCGCCAAGCTCAACAACATCGGCGTCAATTCCGGCAGTGACCTGCTGACGGTGAAAACCAAGCAGCTCAGGGAACGAGCGGAGAAGCTGGAAGAGGCGGCGAACCCGGCGCATCGCGAGAAATCGGCCGGCGCGATCAGGCTGGCCAACCGCGGCACCCACGCCAAGGTGCTGATCACGCTCGACGATGCGGCGGTGGAAACGCCCGACGGTACGCTGCTGTTCAAGACGGGAAAGCGCCACATCTGCCAGGGCGACCGCATCGTGCTGCTCGGCCGCAACGGCGTCGGCAAGTCGCGGTTCGTCAATCTGATCCGCAACGCCATCGCCGAGCCGGACACGGTGCCGAACGTGAAGGTGACGCCGTCGACGGTGCTCGGTTACAGCGACCAGGCACTGGCCGGGATCAGTGGCGACGACACGCCGCTGGCGTTGGTCTCGCGCCGCTACGATGTCGGCGAGCAGCGCGCCCGCTCGCTGCTTGCCGGCGCCGGCGTGGTCATCGAGATGCAGGAGAAGAAGATCGGCGTGCTGTCGGGCGGCCAGAAGGCGCGGCTGATGATGCTGGCGCTCCGGCTCGTCAACCCCAACTTCTATCTGCTCGACGAGCCCACCAACCATCTCGACATCGATGGCCAGGAAGCGCTGGAGGATGAGCTGCTCAAGCACCAGGCAAGCTGCGTGCTTGCCTCGCACGACCGCTCCTTCATCCGCGCCATCGGCAACCGCTTCTGGCTGATCGACAAGCGGCGGCTGACGGAAGTCGAAGACCCAGAGGAATTCTTCCGCTCGGTCGCCGGGACATACGATTGAGTGGTGACTGCATAGTCCGGGCCGGCATCTGGAAGTACTGCCGGCCCGTCAAAAGTATTGGCGACATAACCATACTTCCCCATCGGTCGGAAAAGGCGCACTCTGAAGCTTCCGCAAACCGAGGGAGGAGACGGTCATGGGTGGGGTGGACGTAGTCAAGAGCCTTTACGATGCCTATGCAAAACGTGACATCAAAGGTGCGCTGGATCACTGTGCCGACGATGTTGTCTTCCGCTGGGTCGCCGAACCGGGGGCCCCGTATATCAGGGCAGGCAGCGGCAAGGAGGAGTTCCTCGCCCGCCTGATGTCGCTGGACAATGATTTCGAATACCGGAGCTTCCGTCCGGTGGACTTCATCCATAGCGGCGACAGAATTGCTGCGCAGGTCGAAATCCATCTGACGCGCAGAACCAACGGCCAGGAGCTTGTTATGCGTACCGCTGATTTCTGGACGGTCCGCGACGGCAAGGTGGTCGAGATGGTGGAGTATTACGACACTGCCCTTGCGGCATCGGTCCTCTAAAATAATTTCAGCGCTCTGTCGGATCGCCTGAACCTGCTGCGTCCTTGGGATGCCGACACGATGATGCCGGCTTCATCTGAGGAGAAAGCATCATGTCCATTTTGTCATCCATAGGCCGCGTCGCCAGCCGTTACGCACAGAACCGCGCCCGCCATCGCAGCGAGCGGGAACTGCTGTCCCTGCCGATCGAACTGCGCAAGGATATCGGCTGGCCGGAAATCGTCGTCGACGCGCAAAACGGTCCGCGGATCTGCAGGGCGCCCTGACAATGCGGTCGGGAAATATCGATGCAGGCCGCCGCGGGGCGACCGTTGCTCAGTCGTGCGTATCGCCCGACAGCGGCGTCGCCTGCATCGATCCGCGCTTTTCAAACGCCTCGAACCAGCGCGTCAGCCGTGCCCGTGCGCCCAACGACGGCAGCTGGCGGAACGCCATCCAGGACAGCGTAGTGGCGAGCGCTATATGGCCGACATGGAGCGGGGCCTCGTCGTCCAGCGTGCTTTCGATCCAGTCGTAGCTCGCCTCGATCTTGTCCCGGTATCCTTGGGCAAGAGCCGCATAACGCAACTGTTCGGGCCGCCTTTCCGTCTCCCAACGCAAGGCTATGCCCGTCTGTGCCAACCCTTGAGCGACTGCTTGCAGCCGCAGCGCCTGCCAGCGCGCCTCGCCATCAGGCGGCAGCAATTTGCGGCCGGCATGCAGCGTGTCGAGATAGGCGCAGATGACATCGGAATCGAAGATCGGCGACGCATCCGGCCGCAGCAGCACCGGCACTTTGCCGAGCGGGTTTTCGGCGTAGACACGGGCATTGCGCAAGGTCGGGCTCGTCTCGTGATGAATGACCTCGAGCCGATCGGCAATGCCGACCTCATGGGCGAAGACGAGCGCCTTGCGCGCGAAGGGCGAGTGGGTCTGGTAGTAAAGGATCATGGTCGTCTCGACGGGTTGAAAAGGAGTCACCTTTTCTAGCCTGCGAGCTGCGAGAATTGCGCTCTGATTGAGGGCCGCCGACGCAACTTCATTTCACGCCAAAAAATCGCATCGGCCATGTAGGATTGCGCCCACCTCGTTCGTCCTAGGGTTCGCAAGACCAGATCAAGCGCCCAGACCAAACCCAAAGAGGAGCAAGACATGACCGACCAGACCCCCGTTCAGCCGGCCGCGAAAGTTCTCGGTGGATTGACCCCCTATCTGCAACTGGACGGCGCCTTCAAGGCTGCCGAATTCTACAAGAAAGCCTTCGGCGCCGAGCAGGTGTTCTTCTATCCGCCCGACGACCAGGGCCGCACCATGCACATCCATCTGCACATCAACGGCTCGACCTTGATGATTTCCGATTTCTACCCCGAAAACGGCATGCCCGCCGTCAAGCCGCAGGGCTACACCATGCAGCTCCATCTTGGCGCCGACGAGATCGATGGCTGGTGGAAGCGCGCCGTCGATGCCGGCTGCGAAGTCGCCGTGCCGCTCCAGCTCATGTTCTGGGGCGACCAGTGGGGCAACATGCGTGACCCCTTCGGTGTCGAATGGGCAATGAATGCTCCGGCGAAGAAAGGCTGACCATCGCCAACGACGAAGCCCCTCACCGGCTGGCGCCGGTGAGGTCTTTTTGAGACATTCCAAGGAGAACACTATGTCCTATGTCGATGGTTTTGTGCTCGCCGTGCCCAAGGCAAATCTCGATGACTACAAGAGACTGGCCAACCTCGCGGGCCCGATATGGATGGAACACGGCGCGCTCGCCTATGTCGAATGTATCGGCGACGACGTGCCCTATGGCGAGCTGACGTCATTTCCGCGTGCCGTTCAGGCAAAAGAGGACGAGATCGTGGTCTTCTCCTGGGCCGTCTATGAATCGCGGGAGAGCCGTGATGCCGTCATGGCCAAAGTGATGGCCGACCCGCGTTTGACACCCGATTGGGGCCCCATGCCCTTCGATATGAAGCGCATGATCTTCGGCGGCTTCCAGCCCTTCATGGAGCTGTAGCCCCCGCCTCAGGCCAACTTGTCCAGCAACGGCTTCAGCCTGTCACCATAGCGCTTCCAGAGATCGACCGAACCCTGATACATCGGCTGGCGCACCTGCGCGGCCGAAGCCGTGCGCACCGGACGATCGGTCTCATGGAACGACAGCACCTTGTCATCCCAGGGCAGGCCAAGATGCGCGATCAGCGCCCGCGTTTGTCCCTCCTGGTCGGCGACGAAATCCTCGTAGCGCACATCGTGGACGACGCCGGGCAGCACGCTGCGCCAGTGCGCCATGATGTCGGCGTAGAGATTGTGGAAGTCGGCGAGTTCGCCGAGATCATAGCCGTAGCGGTGGCTGTCGCCGCGGAAATGCACCTTGTAGATCGAAAGGCAGGTCGCCGCCGCATCGCGTGCGCAATGGATGATTTTCGCCTTCGGCAGCATCATGTGGATGAAGCCGATGAGCAGGAAGTTGCCGGGCATCTTGTCGGTGACATGCCTGAAGTTGGGATAGCGGGCATGCAGCATGTCGAGATAGGCTTGGCCCGCCTCGGCAAAATCCGCGTCAGGCGCATCCACCAGTCCCCAGGGGAAGCCGCCGGGCATATTTGTCGGGAACTGCTTGCCGACCGCGGTCTTCAAAATGCTGAGCTCGCCCGCGCCATAGACTTGGCCGTGGCTGGCGATGATCTGCTCGACCAGCGTGGTGCCGGAGCGCGGCATGCCGACGACGAAGATCGGCGTGTCATTGGAAATCGGGCTCGGCTTGTGCTTTTCGAAAAAGCCGGCGTTGAACACCGTCTTCATCGCGTCGAATTCGGCGCGTGTCCTGACGGGATCGTAGTCGATGCC
The DNA here is from genome assembly GCF_056403715.1 of Mesorhizobium sp. P2_F5. Lineage (NCBI taxonomy): Bacteria > Pseudomonadati > Pseudomonadota > Alphaproteobacteria > Hyphomicrobiales > Phyllobacteriaceae > Mesorhizobium > Mesorhizobium sp. P2_F5. The sequence continues at coordinate 5,324 of NZ_JBFUEY010000045.1, forward strand.
CTTGCGGCGGATGGCATTGCCTTCGGCGAAATAGTCGAAGGCCCTGTTATAGTCCTTCAAATCGTCATTGGCCTTGCCGAGACCGAAGGAGAGCTGCATGCGCGCCAGGCTGTCGGCCGGCGCCTTGGCATGCTGTGCCTCCATGCCGGCGAGCTCGGCGTCGCGCTCCTTCTGGCGCTTGACCTGCGTCAGCATCAGCCAGGCTTTGGCCATGCCCGGCGTGATCGCCAGCGCTTGCCGGAACAGGTCGGCCGCTTCATCGAGCTTGCCCTTTTCCATCAGCCCGACGCCGAGCCCATGCAACAGATCGGCATCCTTGGGCCGGATCGTCAGCGCCTCGCGGAACGTTGCCAGCGCTTCGTCCAGACGCCCGGCTTCCTGCAGCGTTTCGGCAAGCCCGATGCGCGCGCGAACATGGAAGGGATTGCGTCCGACCGTGCCGCGATAGATCGCTTCTGCCGCCTCGAACTGGCCGAGTTGTTTCAACGCGGAACCCAGATTATCGCGTGCCGCAAGCTGGTCAGGCTTCAGATCGACCGCGCCGCGGAAAAAATCGGCGGCCGCTGCAACGCGGCCGAGATCGCGCATCACCGTGCCGAGATTGTTGAGGAAATCGGGATTCTTCGGCTGCAGACGCACCGACTGCTCGACCAACTCCAGCCCTTCGGCGCTGCGCCCGGTCTGGTGCAGCAGCAGGCCCAGGAAGTGCGCCGCCGCCGCGTGATTGGCCTTGTGCGCCAGCACCTGCCGATAGAGCGTCTCGGCCTCCTGCCGGCGCCCGGCCTGGTGCAGCTGCAGCGCCTGCTGCACATATTGGTCGAGGCCCAGCGGCGGCTGTCCGCCAGTTCCAGCACCCGCCGCTCTTCTTTGATCTCTGTTGATGGGAAACCTGCCGTGTTTGTCCGCTTGCCGGACCTAAGGCATGGACGAGACAGATTCAAGGGCAGATCGCAGCCCGGGTGTCGTCTTCGGTCGGGGGAACAACCGTGCGTAAAATCAAAGTGCTGCGGGGGTGTCAGCCAGGGCGCAGCGCTGCAGGTCACGACAAGGCTCGCCCGGTCAAATCAGCCGGTTGCTTTCGGCAAGCTGGCGCTCCCGCCGCAGCGTCCCGTCAGTGTCGGCGATCTTGCGCCGCGCCGCTTCATCGCTCCTTATCGTCAGGCGCACAGAGAGGGCTTTCGGGAACGCGACGACTGGCGCGATGGTTATGACGGGACCGTCCGGCGTTTTCATGAATCTCATAGTTTTCGGCCTTTCAATAAAATAAAACTCGGCGGCAGGACAATTATTCCGGCGCACCATCGATAAATAATTTGTGGATATGATTACGTCATAGCAGTTTTATCCAAGATTTGCATCCGACAAATTTTCAATTCTTCCGAATCGAGACAGAAATTATCTTGAACAATTCACAGCTTAAGGCTATGAGTTATACGATCGTTTTTGGGCCAAGCTTGGCATATCGCGGCGTCAGAAGTTCTCGACCCGCCAAACTCATTCCAAATCGCCAATATCTGAATTGCCGGCACAGTGGCGTACAGCGCATTTGCCCCGCGTCCGGGCGGAACCAGAGCCAAGCCAATGTCGGAACGCACCACCCATTCCATTGCCCATTTCGCGGCGCCCTTCGCGCTCGGCGGGCTGGAAGGGCAACTGCCGGCCGGCGACTATGACATCGATCACGATGAAGAGTTGATCGAGGGCATGTCGCGGCTTGCCTGGCGTCGCGTCGCCACCTTCATCCATTTGCCGGCAAGGGCGGTGAAGAACCCGACCACCAGCCAGCTTATCGCCATCGACTACCTCGAACTCGAAACAGCGCTGAGGCGCGACCAGGAGAACGCAGCATGATCCGCTTCCAGCAGAATGCGCGTCCGCGCACCGACACGCCCTCGCACCTCTTCGCCATCGGCCAGACCGTGCGCATGAAAAGCCACAGCGGCCTGACTCAGAAGACCGCCGAGCTGTTTCAGATCAAGAGCAGGTTGCCGGTCAAGGACGGCTCGCCGCAATACCGTATCCGCAGCGAGCAGGAGACCTATGAGCGGGTCACCACGGAAGACAATCTCGAAGTGGCTGACCCGGTTGTCACTGACAAGCCGGCCATCTGACACGGCGCCCACCCAACACCTACGAGGAGCAGACAAAGATGGCCAAGGGTCAGCAGCGCAGCAACCGCGAAACGCGCAAGCCCAAGAAAGACAAGGTGGTGGCCAAGGCCGCCTCCCCGTTCGGTTCCGCGGTCAAACAGGCCGAGAACAGCCTGAAGCCGAAGTCGAAGGGCTGACCAGCCCGGGGCGCCTCGTGTGCCTGTCGGCAATGGACCGACGATCTCGCGCAAAGCTCTGCAACGGAGGCTTGCTTGACGTTCTTCATCGAGTTCTATCGCTCGCGCAACACTGACGAAGCCACGCTCGACAAAGTATCGCTGGACGCGCCGAACCTGCGCGCCGCCCTTCAGGGCGCCAGCGCGCTGTTCCACAGCCTGGCCATGCCGCAAATCCCCGACCGCCTGCGCATCTGCGACGAGGACGGCAGTGAGCTTTATGCCGGCCCCGCCGACGGGGCGTATTCGGCGTAGGCAGCCACTCCGATTTGATCCACGCCCAACCGTAAGCGCTCGTCTCATTCCCTTCCCCGCCTCGGCGCTGGCGCGGCAATCCATCGCCCGGGGCGAGTCACTGGTCTCGCCCCGTTTTGCGCCCACTCAGCAGGGACCGTTGTCGACGACGCGATAATCCGCGGCACGAGCCTCGCAGGCGTTGGGGAAGGTGCGCAGCTCGCCATGCCGGCGGGCGCAGACGGGCGCGTATTCGCGGGTGCAGAACGTCGGCTCTTCGCTGCCACCTCCGCCGCCACCGTCACGGCAAGGGCCGTCGCGCACGATGCGATAGCCCGAGCGCTCCGCGAGGCAGGCATTGGCGAAGGTCTGGCGGTCGCCGCCGCGCCGCGCGCAGACCGGTTCATATTCCCTGGTGCAGAATTCCGGTTCCGGCCGTGGCGGCCGCGGGCGTGGTCCCGGCCCGTCATCGACGACGACGGTGCAGGCCGCAAGAAGACCCGACAGGAAGAGAATGGTAAAACCCTGGCGCGAGAAGATCGTCGCAAGAAATCTCATGAATATGCCTCCCTCGAGACCCCCGTCCCGGCGCAAAACGCGCCTGTCGATCCTCGTCATTCCCTTGCCGAATGCAACCCCCGTTTACAGCGCACCGAGCCATGTGATGCCCTCGCCACACATCGCTCCGGTGCCGGACCACCGCAGCTGGACCATGCGTGGCCGGGCTCTGGCTGATGACCGCCAACAGGGCCGGGTCTATCGAGGCGCCTGCGTTGGGATGCGTCGATGGTCGCGGCCCGCGGCGCTATCTTGCAACTATCACGTTTCCGTGCGATAAATTTTGTGTTCGGGCATTTGCGACCCGGAGAGCGGAACGTTTTGGACGACCTTTCCCCGATACTGTGAATCTCTGACGGCCCCGTTTTCGGCGGGGGGTTTTACCATGCGCGAATGCAGGACTGCCGAAGCAACCACCGGGACTTGCCCACGATGCCAGGCGGCGGGCAAACCACAAGACTGACACGGGTGAAGGAGTTTCCCCAATGGCCCAGACCGGCACCGTTAAATTCTTCAACGCGACCAAAGGCTTCGGCTTCATCACGCCCGACGGCGGCGCCAAGGATGTGTTCGTCCACATTTCCGCGATCGAGGCTTCGGGCCTGCGTACCCTCGTCGACGGCCAGAAGGTCACCTTCGACGTTGAACCCGACCGCATGGGCAAGGGTCCGAAGGCGGTCAATCTCCGCGCGGCCTGAACCGGCGGTGCCCGCGCGCCCGCCAGGACACGCGAAAGAAGCACTTTAAGCGTGCTTGAACCGGCTTTGTCAGCCGTCCCAGAGATTTCGAAGGCGCGACGTTTCCCGTCGCGCCTTTTTCATGTCCGCCGCTGCCGGGGGCAAAGGACGCTCGACCCGTTCATCGAAGGGCTGATCGCCAGTGCGATCGTCTGGTCCGAATTGTCTTCGCTGCAATGATCTATTTGAGCCCCTTGACCGTTGCCGCCTTCGCCAAAACTTTCTCTTGCCGATGGCGCTAAAATAAAGGACAAATTTCCCTTCGGGCATTTGCCGGCCCGAAACTGGACTTTATGGGATCAAAGGGAGCTTCCCATGCCGCAGACCGGCACCGTCAAATTCTTCAATCATGCCAAAGGCTTCGGCTTCATCACGCCGGACGACGGGCAGAAGGATGTCTTCGTCCATATTTCCGCCGTGCAGGCGTCGGGTCTTCCCGGTCTGGAGGATGGGCAGAAAGTGACATTCGACACCGAGCCGGACAAGCGCGGCAAGGGTCCGAAGGCCGTCAACCTGTCGGTCGGCTAAGCCGGCTCAAGACAGTCTGGACGGAGACTGACGAGGCGGAGCGCCTTCCGCACGCGCTTGGTTTTTGCCGCATGACCTGAACCCAAGGTGCAAATTCCGTTCAGCCCCCGTTCAGCCACGGTCTTCCATTAATCGTCCCCAAGGCCGGACCGCATCCCCGAAAACTACACGGACTGGCACGAAGGAGACCAAAATGAATCGCATTTTCAAGACCGCCATCCTGGGCGCCGCTCTCGCCGCGACCACGCTCGCCACTCTGCCAGCCGCCAACGCCGACGAGTGGCGCCATCGCCATCATGGCCGTCACCACAATGGCGACGCCATTGCCGCCGGTGTCGTTGGCCTTGCGGCCGGCGCCCTGATCGCCGGTGCGCTGAGCAACCCGCAGCCGCGCTACAGCAGCTATGACGACGACTACGACTATCGCGAAGTGCGGCCGGTGCGCCGTTACTATGCCGAGCCGAGGGTCGTCTATGCCGACCGCTATGCCGAGCCGTGGACACGCGACTGGTACGAATACTGCTCGGACCGCTACCGGAGCTTCAATGCCCGCAGCGGTACGTTCACCGGCAATGACGGCGAACAGCATTTCTGCACCGCCAATTGAGGCTTACCTGCCCCAAAACAAAAAGGCGCTGACCGCAAGGCCAGCGCTTTTTTGTTGGCAGAAAGACATCGCTAGGTCAAAAATGGATTGGTCCTGCGCTCCTCGCCAAAACGTCCGCCCGGGCCATGGCCGCAGATGAAGCCGATGTCGTCGCCGAGCGGCAAAAGCTTGTTCTTGATCGAGGCGATCAGCGTCGCATGATCGCCACCCGGCAGATCGGTGCGCCCCACCGAGCCGCGAAACAGCACGTCGCCGACATGGGCAAACTTGGCCGCCCGGTTGTAGTAGACGACATGGCCCGGCGCATGGCCGGGGCAATGCAGCACCTCGAACATATGGGTGCCGAACGACACGATTTCGCCTTCGCTGAGGAAGCGGTCGGGGACGCAGTTACGCACCCCGACAATGCCATAGCGCTGGCCCTGGTTCTCGAGATTGTCGAGCAATAGCTTGTCGGCCTCGTGCGGGCCGATGATCTCGATGCCGAGTGCTTCCTTCAGCTCCATGGCGCCGCCGGCATGGTCGATGTGCCCATGGGTGATCCAGATCGCGCCGGCCGTGGTCGCATTGTCCTTCAGCACCGCCAGCACCTTGTCGATGTCGCCGCCCGGATCGACTACGACGCCATGCTTGTCGTCCATGTCGAACAGGATGGTGCAGTTCTGCTGGAAGGGCGTGACCGGCACGATGCCGGCATTGAGCTGACCCATGATTGTCCTTTCGCTGTGTCTTGCGTGATGTAGAGCAATTCCAGGAAAAGTGTGAAACGGTTTTCCCGGGAAAAGCGCGTAGCGCTTTCCCTTGGGAATTGCGCCAAAACAGGCACGGGCGGGCAACGTCCACAGCTCCACGACAATCTTGACAGACCCCAAAACAGATATGGGCGGCCCAACGGCCGCCCATATGACGAAGCCTGAGATTTCGAGCAATTCCAGGAAAAGTGTAAGCGGTTTTCCGTCCGGAATTGCGTAAAAACAATAAGTTAGATCATTCGCCGTGAAACGGTGAATGATCTAAAGGCTTACTTCTTCATCGCGCCCATGACCGCACCGATGATGCCGGTCAGGATGGCGCCGCCGCCGGCGCCGCCAACGATATTCTTGATGTTCAACGCGTCGCCCAATCCGCCTGCTGCCGCTGCAGCCGCCGCCGGATCGACCGTCCCGCCGCCGAGCAGGCTGCCGAGGATCGCCGCGCCGCCGACGCCACCAATGGCGCCGCCCAGGATTTTGGGAAGCTGACCCAACGCCGCCTGCTTGAGCGCCGCGCCCACTGCCTGACCACCGATGACACCCGTAATCACCTGAATAATGATCGGAAGAAGCGTATTCATGTCCATATTACCAGTCCCTCCATAGCTGCCAGCCTCCCGGGCCGACGCCATCATGAGACGCCGAATTAGACGAAAGTCAAATGCGCAAATGCTGAAATAAAAGGGGCGGCCCTAAAACCGCCCCTGCTTGCGAAAAAAGCTGTGATTTTCGTTATTCTGCGGCTATCGCATGCTTAGGCTGCACTGCGGCAGAATAGTCGTTCATCAAAGTCTTGGCGATCTCGCCGACCTCGAATCGGTAGGGGCCGATCTCGGAAACCGGCGTCACTTCCGCCGCCGTTCCGGTGAGGAAGCACTGTTCGAAGCCTTCGAGTTCCTCAGGCATGATGGCGCGCTCGATGACCTCAAGGCCGCGGTCCTTGGCGAGGCCGATGACGGTGCGGCGGGTGATGCCGTCGAGGAAGCAATCGGGCTTTGGCGTATGGATCTTGCCGTCCTTGACGAAGAAGATGTTGGCGCCTGTTGCTTCGGCGACCTGGCCGCGCCAGTCGAGCATCATGGCGTCGGCATAGCCCTTGGCCTCGGCGGCATGCTTGGACATGGTGCAGATCATATAGAGGCCGGCGGCCTTCGACTTCGACGGCGCGGTGCGCGGATCGGGCCGGCGCCATTCCGCCAGATCGAGGCGGATGCCCTTGAGCTTCTGCGCCGGATCGAAATAGCTCGGCCATTGCCAGATGGCGATGGCGCAGTTGATACGGCTGTTCTGCGCCGACACGCCCATCTGTTCGCTGCCGCGCCAGGCGATCGGCCTGACATAGGCGTCCTGGAAACCCTGCTTCTTCAACAGCGTGGTCGAGGCGTCGTTGAGCTCGGCCACCGAATAGGGGATCTTGAAGCCGAGCAGCCGCGCCGATTCATGCAGGCGCTCGGTATGCTCGTTCAGCTTGAAAATCGCGCCGCCATAGGCGCGCTCGCCCTCGAACACGGCGCTGGCATAGTGCAGGCCGTGGGTCAGCACGTGGATCTTGGCGTCGGCCCATTTGACGAACTCGCCGTTCATCCAGATGAAGCCTTCCAGCTGGTCGAAGGGAACGGATGCCATGGAAACCTCCCGCGGGCGGCGGCCCGCACATCATTGGTGTTGTTGTTTGTTTCGCGCCAGCCGCATCGGGCGGCCGAGTATCTTGAAGCGTAAGCGGATAATCGAACTCTGGCAAACTCAGGAAGTTCCGGAAAAACCGCGCTCCCTTGCCTTTTCGTTCGCAATCCGCCCAAAAGCTTGTCAAAAATTACCATTGCAGGGAAATTACGTCAATAGTACTGACATAATTTCCCTCTATGGACGGAGAAATGATGACGGATCGAAGCCCAGCTGCCGGAAAACCGATCAAGACGGCGATCACCGACGAGGACGGCATCGACTTCGCCATCATCGAACTGTTCTTCTTTGCCTATCGCGACTTCACCTCCGATCCCGACCAGATCCTGGCCGATTACGGCTTCGGCCGCGCCCATCACCGGGTGCTGCATTTCGTCAACCGCCGGCCGGGGCTGACGGTCGCCGAACTGCTCGACGTGCTCAAGATCACCAAGCAGAGCCTGGCGCGGGTGCTGAAGCAGCTGATCGACACCGACCATATCGTGCAATTGCAGGGCCCGCGCGACCGCCGCCAGCGTGAACTTTACCCCACGGCCAAGGGCCGCGCCCTGGCGCTGGCCCTGGCGCGGCCACAGTCACGCCGCATCCGTGCTGCATTGGAAGATTCCGGAGCCAGCGAGCGCCCCTTGATCGAACGATTCCTGGAAGCGATGGTCAATCCGGAACTAAGGGCGCAGATCGACATTGTGCCTGCAAACATGTCAGGGAAAAGCCATGGAGACCATTGAGAGGGTGGACCAGCCGACGGCGCCGGACGATGACGCGCCGCATCTGCTTGTGGTCGACGACGACACCCGCATCCGCAATTTGCTGAAGCAGTATCTGACTGAAAACGGTTTTCGCGTCACTGTCGCGGGAAATGCCGGCGAGGCCAGGCGCAAGCTCGCCGGGCTCGACTTCGACCTCCTCGTCCTCGACGTCATGATGCCGGGTGAAACCGGCGTCGACCTCACCAAGGCGCTGCGGGCGGAGAAGAACGTGCCGATCCTGATGCTGACCGCGCTGTCGGAAACCGACAGCCGCATCACCGGGCTGGAGGCCGGCGCCGATGATTATCTGCCCAAACCCTTCGACCCGCGCGAGCTGATCCTGCGCATCAACAACATCCTGCGCCGCGGCGGCCCGGCGACCACGCCCAAGGTCGAGCAGCTGGTCTTCGGCCCCTACACCTTCCAGATCGCCAGGCGCGAACTGAAGCGTGGCGGCGAGGCGCTGAAGCTGACCGACCGCGAGCAGGAGATCCTGGCGATCTTTGCCGCGCGGGCCGGCGAAACCATACCGCGCCATGAGCTGGTCGGCGACGATTCCGAAGTCGGCGAGCGCACCATCGACGTCCAGATCAACCGCCTGCGCCGCAAGATCGAGCGCGATCCGTCCAATCCGGTCTGGCTGCAGACAGTGCGCGGCATCGGCTATCGGCTCAGCGTGGAATAGCGGGCCCGGCCAGGCGATGGCATTCATCGCTTCATGCGGATGCGTTCGCCAATGAATTAGTTGCTTCTTAACCAGGTCGAGCGCATCCTCTCTCGCGGCTTGAGGAGCGATTTGCGCGTGGGCTTTTTGAGAATGCTTCTGATTTGCGCGATTGCGAGCGCAGGTGCCGGCGGTTTCGTCAAGGTCGTTGAACACTTGACCTTTACCCCACCGCAGCCGGTCGTGGTCGACGCTCCGGTCCTTCTGAAAAAAGCCCCGCCAAAGAAGCGAATATGGCGGCGAGCGCTAACGTAACTTCCGCTCCGAGGATAGGGTTATCGGCAAAGCTGGCGATCTTCGGCCTTTGCTACGCTGGTGTCGCGGCTGGCCTGTTCCCTGAGACCTACCTTGCGGCACTGGGAACGCAGCGGCTGCTGATCCTCTATTTCCTGCTGCCCTTCATCATCCTGCTCGGGATCGGCATCGCGGCACCATTCAGAGACCGACGAGCCCCGGCGACTTGGTTCCTCGCGAAGATCAGCTCTCGCTGGCGCGGCGCGACCCTCACCCTTGGTATCTTCATTCTCTGCCTGGCCGCCTTCACCACCTACAAGCATGAGCTTGCGCAGATGGTGCCGTTCTTCGCCGACCGGCAGCTTGCCGAAATCGATGCGGCCCTGCATTTCGGGCATATCTGGAAATGGGCGCGCTCGGTTCCCTTGCCAGGTGTTGTCGACCAAGCCCTCTATGTCCTCTATGCCCAATTCTGGTTCGTGGCGGTCGCCTTCGTGGTCGTCGCAGCCGCCTGGATGGATGACGCCGCCAAGCGCCAGCGATACTTCTTGTCGCTCTCTGCGACCGCGGTCATCCTCGGCATCGTTGTGCGGGTAGTGGGGTCATCCGCAGGCCCGATTTTTTACGACCGGCTGTTTGACCCGGACCTGTTTGACGATCTCACCGCCTCGCTTCGAAGCAGCAGTGCAGGCCCTGCCATCCTGCGAATAAGCGACTATCTCTATTCGTCCTACACCAGCCGCCAGGCCTCGATCGGGACCGGCATATCCGCGATGCCAAGCTTCCATGTCGCCATGGTCACGCTTAACGCGCTGCTCCTTGGCAGCATCAATCGGACGGCTGGCGTCTTCGCCTGGCTCTACGTCGCAGCGATCATGTTCGGCTCGGTCTATTTCGGTTGGCACTATGCCATTGACGACTATGTCTCGATCATCCTGGTATGGCTGATCTGGCGTGCCGCAGGAAAGCTTACAGGCGCAAAGCAGAAAATGATCTCGTATGAGAGCTAGGAGCCTGACTCTGTAATGGGACCCGCCGAGGCGATCTGGGTCGGCAGGGATTCTGGCGTGGATGACAGAGTGCGTCCGATCGAGCCGCGGTTGTGTCACAATGATCAGGCCGGTGTCATCGATCTTTGTGCTCCTGCCAGCT
>NZ_JBFUEY010000046.1:0-16038 GCF_056403715.1 Mesorhizobium sp. P2_F5
TGTTTAGTCCCGGCATTTGCTGGAGCGGATCAAGCTTGAAGCGTTCTGGCTGTGCAGCCCATGCCTTGCAAATGAACTCGTAGGGCGTGAGGCCTTTGAGGGTCTTGAGCCTGCGGGCGAAGTTGTAGGCAGCGACGAAGTCGGTGAGGTGCTGCCGGAGCTGATCGTGRYTCTCATAGTAGAAGCGCTTGACGGTGGCGTCCTTGATGGTCCGGTTCATTCTCTCGACTTGGCCGTTGGTCCATGGGTGCCTGACCTTGGTCGTGCGGTGGTCGATGTCGTTCCTGGCGCAGRTGTATTCGAAGGCGTGCGCCCGAAACAGCTCGCCGTTTGCCATTGCCTCCTTGATTAGCGGCACGGCCGAGCCACCGGCGCCGGGCGTGGTGAACTGGATGCCGTTGTCGGTGAGTACAGTGTGGATCTTGTAGGGGACTGCGGCGATCAGCCGGAGCAGAAACTCTTTAGAGACGGCGGTGGTGGCCTTCTCATGCAGCTCGACGAAGGCGAACTTGGAGGTGCGGTCGATGGCGACGAACATGTGCAGCTTGCCCTGTTCGGTGCGCACCTCGGCGACGTCGATGTGGAAGTAGCCGATCGGGTAGCTTTTGAACTTCTTCCTTGCCGGCTTGTCGCCTTCGATATCCGGCAGCCGGCCGATGCCATGGCGCTGCAGGCAGCGGTGCAAGGACGAACGCGTCAGGTGCGGGATCGTCGGCTGCAAGGTGTAGAGGCAGTCGTCGAGCGGCAGCAGCGTATACCGGCGGAAGGCGACGATGACGGCCTCTTCCTCGACAGACAGAACCGTCGATCTCGGCTGTCTCGGACCGGTCGGCAGATCGGTCACCGAAGTCCGCTCCCGCCATTTGGCGACAGTCTTCTGATTGATGCCGTAGCGCTTGGCCAGCGTCCTCAGGCTCTCTTGACTATGCTGTATCGCTCGACGGATTGCCTCTGTCGTCGTGGCGCTCCCATGAAGAACCTGGCCCATAGTGCATCCCTCGATTCGGAGGATAAGGATGCCCCATCAAAGCCTGGGATCAAACAGTAGAACAACGTCGCTGACACCGGCCTCCAAGGACAAAGGCAAGGACCGCGGGATGCCATTAATCTCGACCTCGCCATCCGCAAGCTGCCCGTTCGTCGTATACAGCCTGTACCGTCCGGCGACCGGGACCTTGAAAACGTCCAGACGACCGGACTGAAGGCGACGGCCGGCTATTCTGATGTTGGGAGCGATCTGGACGTAGCTGTCGCGGATAAAAGGGGCAATCACAGGATCGATCCAATCCATACGATATGACCAGATGATCACCTTTGGCGGAGCGTTCGAGAGGATTTTGTACGCTTCCGATTCCCTGCCTTCCTGCAACGTTTTCAAGATATGGTGCTGGTCGAGCCAGAGTGTGGAAGGCTCCTGTCGATTGGGCAGCATCCCGATGCCGTCGAAATACCGCTCACCTGGTGCTAGCAATGACTCTGCACGCGCCACCAATTCAAGTTGGGCCGCATTGTCGAAGCGGAAGTAAAGTACATTGGCAACGAAGCTTATAGCCATGGCTGTGGCGAGCGCTATCCAGGCAAGGCGCAGGTAACGCACGCGGGCTGCGACGCCGTCGAACAGCGTCAATGACCATAGCGACATGAACGGCAACGCCATGATGAACACGTAAGGCCACGGCTGGTCATGCGCGAACACCAGCACAGTGACCACGACCGAGAAGATCAGTGCAATTCGCCTTCGCTCGTCAAGCTTCATGATCTGCATCAGAGACAGAGCCATGCCAGAGAAACAGCAGACATAAAGAACATAGTTGCGCGCGAGCGTCTGAAACACGAATTGCCTCAGCCCCCCGTAATCGCCTCCTCCGCGGGTCGCAATCTCAAGAGGGCCGAATACGAGGTTCCTGGCAACAGGTACAGGGTCGGCGCCGCCGAAGACAAAGCAATAGGCGATTATGGGAACGGTCCATCCCAGCACCAGCCATGCGCCGCGGGCCATACCTGCTGCGTAGCGTCTCATCAAAGCCGCGTCGGCGACCAGACCAAGGCCAAGCGCAAGATTGAAGTAGACCGATTTCTGCGTCGCCAGGAACGACAGGCCGCTCAGGATGCCGGCAGCGACAAGCTGACGCCCTCCTAATTCACGCGCACGCAAGACGACCAGCAGCGCCGCCACGGCGAAGAAGACCGCCAGCGGTTCGGCGATGGTGCGAAAGATGCGCTCCATGAAATTAGAGAAGCAGAGCAGAATGAGGACGATTGCCAGGGAGCGCACGCGGTTTTCGCCAAGAGCGCGCGCGGATGCATAGACAAACGCAATGGTCACGCATGCCAGGAGGGCCATCTGTATGCGGCCGGCAAGTAGGATCGACTTGGCGTCCCAGCCGATTAGATGGGCGATCTCGAAAAAAACCGCATAGCCGACCGCCTTGGGATGCTGGATTGTATCGAACAGGCCGTTGGAGAAATATTTGGCCCACCCGAGTTGTACGAATTCGTCCATGACGAAGCGCGCGTTCCAGGCAAAGGCAAACAGCAAAATGATCTTAAGGGTGATCAGGACACCCAGAAAAACCATTGCTGGGCGCTGTTCGAGACCGAATAGCTCGTTTGATCCGAGTCCCGCCGCCTGTGTCTTCAAGATGTCCCCCACACCGTGTCTAAGGCAGAGCTGCCGGCGCCTTCGCCGCACCCCAGTGGCTGCGCGCCCTTCCCGCTACCTGGGTAGCCGCCACCCACTCGCAATCAGCGAAATTAAGGAAAGAAACTCCGCCTCGCAGAGTACGTTTGAGTGTAGCTATTCACCGAGCGTCGCGTGAAATCGCATTGCGTGATTTTATCTTGGCCGTGGATTCAGGTCCGGGGTGCTTGCGGATCTTCACGCGTTGACTGATTTCAACTAGTTTTAGACTCTCGCTCATTAAGAAAGGCCTTAGAGCAGGGTGCACTGTGGTGGTTGAACTGGCATCCCAATCCGTCTGGCTTGGCTTGCGCCCTAGAGTGGAGATGCACTGTGCCTCGATCGCATTGGCCCGTGCACTCGTCGACCGTCTCCGTCGCGCCCGGACCAACTGGCTTGCCGTTCAGCCGCGTCTTGCCATAGCAGATATCGTAAATCTTGGCGTACCGGTCTCAATCGAAATGCAGCAGACATGGGTAATCAGGCTGTTGACGGCCAGCACCACAGCAGGCGGGCTCGACGCGGCCACAGGCCTATGGCAGCTTGAATGAGTAGCCTAATGAGGATGTGAGGCGCATAGAAATCCCTTCCCGACAATATCAGGATCAATTAATGGAACTTGAATATCTCAGGGCAATTTGGACGCCGCGTGCTTACCTGACTGTCTTCGCCATTCTGCTGGCGGCGTATATTCCCGAGATCGGCTACACGACTTTCTCGAACGACTACTTCTATACGACCTATCTGACCTACAACGCCTACGGTGCGGATGGTCGCTATCTCGGCGAATTCCTCCGCCTTCTCTCGTTCGGCTTCTTGCCGCCCAACCTTCTTTTAATACTCGGGCTGACCTGCATGGCCGGGTGCGGTGTCGTGCTCTGCCGCCTGCTCAACGTCACGCACTGGACGCCTGTGGTCATCACTTGCTGTCTTTTCGCGACCTTCCCGATGATGTTTGAACTATGGTCATACGCCGCGACTCGGCTGACGGTGCCGTTGGCCGCATTGCTGGCGATGCTGGCCCTCGCCGTCCCGAGTCTGCTGATCGGGGCCATGCTAATATGTGCCGCTCTGGCAACGTACCAATCAGCAGTCTACCTAGCGGTGGTCGTGACCTTCTACGTCACGGCGTATCGGATCACCAAAGGAGAACGGGCCTTCCGTACATTTGCGATCCCGCGAGCAGTTATGGTGTTGGCCGGCTTGGCTCTTTACCTCGTGGTGTATTTCGTCTGCACCGTTTTCTTCCACATTGGGGGACGTAGGCTTGCCGGCTTTGTCCACGTCGTCACCAACCCAACTGAATTCATGACTGTTGCGAAGGTCCTTCTACAAGCGACCATAGAGCTTTTGACCAAGGGAATTTTCTTGTTCCCTGCCGTGGCCAAATACGTCCTCCTTGCCATTGCGGCTATTCTTGTATGCGCTCTGGCGTTAAGACGGTCACTGACCGGCATCGTACTCGTGTGCGCGGCGCCTCTGTGCGTCTTCGGCGCCGCTTGGGTGATCAGTCCTCCGAAAGAGATGCTATTTGATCGCATCCTTTTCTCCTTCGTTGGCGTCTATGCTGGCACATTCCTGATCGCGTGGCTTCTGACCAGCGGTCGCATGCGCGCTCTCGTAAGCGCTCTGGGCTTGTTTCTGGTCGCAATCTTCGTCCTTCAGGCGAACAACTGGCACCAATTCATGGAGATGCGGAACCGCGCCGACATGGATATGACCCAGGCGATTGCCGTCCGGATCAGAGACCTGCCAGAATACCGACCCGGCATGACAATTACAGTAATCGGGACTACGCAGGATTCGAGCTACCTGCCCTATCGGCTATTCGACACATCGAGAGGTTTCGTCGGCAACACAATGCTTGCGAGCATGTATGCTATCGATTGGGCCTCCACACGGGCGCTGATGTTCTATTTCCCGGTCAACAACTTCCCGTCGCCAGAAGTCGTTCGGTCTGCTAAAGCCTCATCTGCCGATATGCCCGTCTGGCCGGCGCGAGGTTCTGTAGCCGTTCGCAGCCAGATGGTGATCGTGAAGCTGAAGTAGAAATCCTGGTGAGCATCGCTCGTGCGCTGGCAGTCAATCCGATCGCGCCGAACACCCGAATTGCAGCCCGAGGCGGTGGCATTGATCGCGGGGCTTGCTGTCCCGCCGGTCAATCAGCTTAGAGACTACCAACTCAAAACTTCGCAATAGTTCGGCCAGTCCGGCACAGCCGATACTCTCTGCGCTTTCGGGAAATGCCGTCGCGCCATGACCGCAAAGTCCGAGCGTGAAAACAGCACGACATGCTTATCTCCGGTGATGTGCCGGTCTGCAAGAAGCGACAGAGTGGCGCGTACGCCACCTGGCTCAATGTCCTTCAGGATGACCTTCCTGCAACCCCAACCGTCGCAGCTGTCAGCCAGTGATTTGAAGAACGCGTCGCGCTGATCGACCGGCACGTGATGGATAACGTCGGAAATCGTGATGGCATCGTAAAGTCCGGTTACGTCGGTGAGATCAGTCGCAGGCAGAAGTTCAACTCTCGCCCGATTTGCGCAGCTTAAGAATGTACCGATCAAAGGAGCCAGATCGCACATCGTAACCGCGAGGTCAGGGCGTCGATTTAAGAGCCGCTCGATAAGCGCGCCGTCACCCCCACCGATATCCAAGATTTTCGCACCGTTCGGCAATTCGCGATCTAGAAAATCTGCGATCAGGTTGAGGTTGACGAACAGGCGACGATAGACATTGCCCACCGGCTCAAAATGGCGACCGAGAACCCTGCGTGCGACCTGACCTGGTGCCAGCATTCTCATTCCTCGTTTCTTGCTGATTCGTGTTTCGCCAAGTGGATGGGAGCCGTCTGCAAGGCTGCCGGGTGACGATAGAGCCGCGGCAGGATGGCCCAGTGCGCAGCTACAAAGTTCCAGACGAACAGAGCGACGGTGGCAATCGGAGTCGCAATCGCAACACTAAGACTGAGACCGGAACATAGGACGATCATCATGGCTACCGAAATTGGATAGGCCATGGCCACGCCTCCTACGAAACGTATGAATGCCTTCAAGCGAAGTGGTTCTGCAAAGGTGAACCGGCTGTGTAGTGCGTATCCGAGTGGCGTCACAGCCAAGAACGAAATCACGGTGCCCAGTAGGTAATGCACCCCCACTTGATCGGTCGCAATCATAATGGCGTTGTGCGCAGTTGCGCAGACCGCTCCCACTAGGGTGTACCGCCACCCTCGTTCCACAAGCGGTCTTTTGCGGATACCCGCATAACGCTTCTGCTCATCCGTGTGTGTAGTTGGATTGCGCATCGGCCTCAGAAAGCTCCTGCCAGTTTCGCGCGAAGCCGGCACACGACACGCTCACGCAACCGCGAGTCGCGCAAATAACGCCTCATTCCGATCGGCCCGAGCGACAGCACAGCACGAGCCGCGCGCGCCAGAGCCTTCCAGTCGCCGCGCGATGCGGCGGCCAGCGATACATTGACGCTGATCGACGCCAGAGCGGCAGGTTCAACCCAGCGTCGGCTGCTCGCCGGAAGTCGGGGAAGATGGCGCTCCATGACAATCTGCATTTGCGACCGGAACTCGCTGACGTCACGGGATCCAGTTACAGTCAGCGAACTGCCGTGAACCCGAAAGGCCGTAGTGATCTCGTCGTGATAAACGACAGGTCCGGCAACAGCGAGCTTCGCCCACATATCCCAATCCGCCGTATACCAGAGCATCTCATCCATGCCCCCGCATGCCAGCCACGCACTCCGGCGAAAGATCGGGGCAGGCACAGACACAAAATTCTGTACGAGAAGCCGTTCCAGCAGGAATTCAGATTCAAGCACCTTGTCGCTTGGCAAGGGACAGTTCCAGCGTCCCATTCGCCGGCCGTGGCGGTCAACGATCGCAGTCGGGGCTAAATGAAGCGCTGCTTCGGGTTCGTCCGCGAGCCAGCGTCGCGTGGCCTCGACGCGCCCGGGCAACCACAGGTCGTCTTGGTGGAGTATGCAGACATAATCGGCGGCGGCTAGCTCAACGCCCAGGTTGGTCTTCGACTGCCAAGGCCCGAGATCTTTTCGCCGAAGCAGCCGGAACGCCGGTCGGTGGAGAAATCGCTCGACAATGGCAGCCGTGGCGTTCGTCGGGCTGCTGTCGATAATGATTACCTCCAGGTCGCCAGTCAGCTCCGCAGCAAGCGAGTCAAGTGTTGCTCCAATCCATGCCGCCCCGTCATGGACAGGCATGACGACGGACAGAAAAGGCTTTTCGGCCGCGCGGCTTGCTGCTTGAATTTCCGCTCGCAAGGCTGCTGGAGGGCTAGAACTCACGTCGGGCACTCAATGTATCAAGCAGCAACTTGAGCACGAAGCCGGATAACACCATGGACATGCCGGCCACGCAGATCGTGGTGACCACAAAGGTCAGGTGCACTGATTGCTCCATGGGGCCGCCGACAAAAATCCAATGTAGCGCGAGTGACACGTCCGCCGCGAAGCCGGCTACCGCGAGTACACCACCAGAAAAAACCAGCCATTCCAAAGGGCGACCGCGCGTCAGCCAAGGCACAATTCGACCACTGTAGACCGGATGGTAGATGGCGATTGCCACCTTTGCCAGCATACCGAACAGGATCGCTGAAAGGCCAATCAACGTCGCCATCGCCGAGAGCGCGACGAAGTGAATTCCGAAGTACCATCCGCCGATGCGAACAGGTCCGGCAGCGAGAGCTGCAAGGCCGGCAATGCCAGTGATCAACAAGGTCAGCCCAGGCACGAGGTACATGGTATCCGGCGCATGGGCTATGATCAGCCGTAGATGGCGCCAGCCGTCGCGGAAGGAACGCAGATGCGGCGGGCGGTTTCGCTTGTCGGGGTAGAGCTTGATCGGCACTTCACGAATGGTGAGCCCGGCGCGATGCGCATTGATGATCATTTCCGAGGCGAATTCCATGCCCGGCGAGCGTGCGCCAATTCTCTGAAATGCCTCTCGGGTGAAGCCGCGCATGCCGCAATGGAAGTCGTGGATCGGAGATTTGTGCAGCCAGCGAGCGATGGTGGACAGGACAGGATTGCCCAGGTAGCGATGCAATAGCGGCATGGCGCCCGGCTCGATACCGCCGGCGAACCGATTGCCCATGACAAAGTCCGCGCCCAATTCCAACGCATCGACGAAATCGCCGAGCTGGCTCCAGTCATAGGAATCATCGGCATCGGCCATAATGAGATATTTGCCTTCGGCCGCTTCAGCCGCGGCGCTGATTGCCGCGCCATAGCCCTTTACCGGCTGATGGACGACCCGCGCTCCCAACTTTTGCGCAATCTCCACCGACTTGTCCGTGGAGCCATTGTCGCCGAGGACGACTTCCCCCTTGATGCCGCGCCTCGAGAAGGCATCCAAGGCTTTGCGGATGCAGATGCCGATCGTCAATTCTTCGTTCAGGCAAGGAATGATTGCAGAGACGAGGACATGCTCGGTCTCCATGCCGGCCGTGAAAGCAGGCGTGGCGTCGTCGAATTTGGCTGTCGTGTCACCCGCGATGCTGTCCATTGCGTCCCCTATTCAGGCGTTCTGGAAGAACCAGCCCATTCCCACACCTGACCCGCTGGGAGCGTAGTATATCGAAAATTGCTTATCTTTGACTTACGAAATATCCAGTCGCGCCTTCATGAGCGGTAGCCGCAAAGGCTTGGCGCTATTTTTTCGCGATGCAGCGCTGTTGCCTTGAGTCTACTCTTTCGGGCGAAGCGATATCGTCCGTGACTGTCGCCAAACTCAAGTGGATCAATCATTTCAACGCCTTGGCCTTGAGCCGTGGCAGAGATTCAACGCGATAGATCGTCATTTGGCATTGACCCAAAGCCCGCATAAAAGCAAAACCGCGGTTTCTGCAGTTCGAGGCGAGCTGTAGTGGTAATCCCAAACCGGAGTTTTGAAAACATGCTGTTTGCGTTGATTTGCAAGGACAAGCCCGGCAGCCTGCAGGTGCGCGTCGACACACGCCCCGTCCACGTCGCCTTCCTCGAGGGTCTGAACGCCGACAAGAAACTGGCCTTTGCTGGTCCGTTCCTCGATGCCGACGGCAAGCCCAACGGCAGCCTCGTCGTGGTCGAGGCGCCGGACCTGGCCGGTGCGCAGGCGCTGTCGGCCGCCGACCCCTATGCCAAGGCAGGGCTGTTTGAAACAGTCGAAATCCGCCAGTGGAACTGGACCTTCAACAAGCCGGCGGCTAGTTAATTCCGGCAGGCCCACGGAGGAGCAA
This sequence comes from Mesorhizobium sp. P2_F5, assembly GCF_056403715.1. Classification (NCBI taxonomy): domain Bacteria; kingdom Pseudomonadati; phylum Pseudomonadota; class Alphaproteobacteria; order Hyphomicrobiales; family Phyllobacteriaceae; genus Mesorhizobium; species Mesorhizobium sp. P2_F5. The sequence continues at coordinate 8,926 of NZ_JBFUEY010000046.1, forward strand.
AGACATGAACTACTGGCTGTTCAAATCCGAACCTTCGGTCTTCTCCTTCGAGGCGCTGAAGGCCAAGGGCAAAGCCGGCACGCAATGGGACGGCGTGCGCAACTATGCGGCTCGCAACAACATGAAGGCGATGCAGATCGGCGATCTCGGCTTTTTCTACCATTCCAATGAAGGTCTAAACGTTGTCGGTATTGCCGAGGTCTGCGCGCTGGCCCATCCCGATAGCACGACCGACGATCCGCGCTGGGAATGTGTCGACATCCGCGCTTTCAAGGATGTACCGAACCCGCCGACGTTGGAACAGGTCAAGGCCAATCCGAAACTCGCCGAGATGGCGCTGGTGCGACTTGGACGGCTTTCCGTACAGCCCGTGACTCCGGCCGAATGGAAGGAAGTCTGCCGCATGGGCGGCCTGACGCCGGCTCCGTGACGGTCCTCACGCCGAACAGCGCGAAAAAGTTCATTCTCGACAACACGGCACTGATGGCGCCGCCGCATGTGCCCGAGATTGTCCTCAATCTGGCCGACGAAGCCCACGACCTCTGGCAGCGGACCGAGGACGAGCTGACCGAGATCGGCCTGCCGCCACCCTTCTGGGCCTTTGCCTGGGCCGGTGGCCAGGGCCTTGCCCGCTATATCCTCGACAACCCTGCGGCAGTGCGCGGCAAACGCGTGCTCGACTTCGCCTCAGGCTCCGGGCTTGTCGCCATCGCCGCCGCCAGGGCAGGTGCCGCGCAAGTGATTGCCGCCGACATCGACCCGTTCTGCGAAACGGCGATCCGCCTCAATGCCGAGGCCAACGGCGTTGCCATCGTGTTTTGCGGCACCGACTGCATCGGCACCTATGCCGGCTGGGACGTGGTGTTGGCCGGCGATGTCTTCTACGACCGATCCTTCGCCGACACGCTGATGCCGTGGTTTTCAACGCTGAAGGCGCGCGGCGCAGACATACTCGTCGGCGATCCCGGCCGCTCTTATATGCCGAAGACCGGACTGGAGCCTTTGGCCGTCTACGAAGTGGCGGTGACGCGGGCGCTGGAGGATGCGCTGGTCAAGCGCACCACGGTCTGGCGCTTCGCTTGACGGCGCTGCCGAACAGGCGTTCCATCGCGCATTGATTTGAAGAATATGCATGTCGTTATCCCAAACCGCTCACGCTGTTGGGCGACATGCTTCCGGGGAGGACTTTATGGATTTTTCGGCAGTGAACTGGCTGGCGGTGGTTGTCGCGGCCGTGGTGGCGTGGCTGTTCGGCGCCGTCTGGTACATGGCTTTGAGCAAGCCGTGGTTGAAGGCGGCCAAGCTCGATCCGGCAACGATGAGCAAATCGAAACTGCCCTTCGTCATCTCCTTCATCGCCGAACTGATCATGGCGCTGGTCGTGGCTCTGGTGGTCGGCGCGATGACCGGCGGCGAGCCGGCTCTCACCGCTGGCCTGGTCTTCGGCTTCGTCCTCTGGCTCGGCTTTGTCGCCACGACGCTGTCGGTCAACCACCGCTATGAAAATTTCGGCTGGGACCTGACGCTCATCGACGGCGGCCACTGGCTCGGCGTGCTTTTGATCATCGGCGCTGTCATCGGCTGGTTCGGCGCACCGGTCGTCGCCGGCTGACCTACAACTCGTCCCAGGTCCGCCGCGTCGGATCCGGTTGCGGGTTGTGGACTTCGCCCAGTATCCAGTCCTTGAACGCGATGATCCGGGCGTCGTTTGCCGACCCTGCCGGATAGACCAGGAAATAGGCGAATTCGGCCGCGACCTTGAGGCCGAGTTCGAACGGCCGCACCAGCCGTCCCTCCGACAGGTCGTTCGCCACCATGGCGAAATCGGCTAGCGCCACGGCATTGCCGTCGAGCGCCGCCTGCACCGCATCTGACGAAGAACCGAAAACGATGGTCCGGCTGTCGTCGAAGTCGTCGATGCCGGCCGCCGCCATCCACATGCGCCAGTTCGGCCAGGTCACGCCCTGGCGCGCCCATACGATATGGGCAAGCGTGTGCCGGAACAGATCGCGCGGCTCTCGAAGCGGCGGACCGGAGGTCAGCAAAGCCGGGCTGCACACCGGAATGATGATGTTGTCGAACAGACGGTGGCTGACAATGCCCGGATATTTCCCGGTGCCGAAGCGAATGCCGATATCGACGTCGTCGCGATCGAAATCGCGCACCTCATAGGTGATGTCGAAGCGAAGTTCGATCCCGGGCTGATGCTTGCGGAAATCGTCGACACGCCGCATCAGCCATTTGGTCGCAAACTGCGGGTCGAGCGTAATTTTCAGGAGCGCCATGCCGCGCGTCATCTTTTGCGCCCGCGACACCGCCCGGTTGAGCAGGTCGAGCGCATCGAGCGAGGCCTCGAACATCACCGTGCCTGCCTCGGTCAACCGGATGGTGCGGCTGGTGCGGGTGAACAGCACGATGCCGAGCTGATCCTCGATTTCCTTGATCTGGTGGCTGATCGCCGCCGGCGTCAGCCCGAGCTCGTCCGCGGCCCGGGTGAAATTGAGGTGCCGGGCCGCCGCTTCCAGCGTCCGCAGAGCTCGGGTTCCAGGCAGCAGGCGGGCCAATGGATCTCCAAATAAAACTTGATGATATGGAGAAAACTACTCGTTTCTCCTTTGTCTTTCAATCCGGCATGATGGGTGCAATCGAAACACCATCAAACCGGATTTGATATCCGGAGGAACGGATCACACCATGTCCACCATCGCTTTCAACTCACCGATTGCTCGGCCGACCTGGCTGCGCGCCGTGCTCGACTGGCTTCGTCACGCCTGGGTCGCGGTCCACCTCACCCGGCAAAATGTCGTCCACCAGGATGTCGAGGATCTCTCCGACCGCGAGCTGCGCGACATAGGCGGCGAACGCAAGGATGTCGCCCGCGCCATGGACCGGGAGCTGGGCCGGCTGGGACTGCTGGATATCGGCTGGCAGAGGAATAGGCAGTGGTGAATAGGCCTTAGGCAGTAGGGAAGAATGAGACGGCGCCGAAACCCGGCCCTACTGCCTACTGCCTACTGCCTACTGCCTACTGCCTACTGCCTACTGCCTACTGCCTGCTGCCTACTACCTATCTGACCACCCTCACCACCGTCTTATCCGACACCAGCGGCAACAGCCGCGCCATTGTGCGCGCGGTTACCGCCACGCAGCCTTGCGTCGGCGTGAAGCCCGGGCGCGCTAGGTGGAAGAAGATGGCGCTGCCGCGCCCGCGCCGGCGCGGCGCCATGTTCCAGTCGAGCACCAGGCAGGCGTCATAGAGGCGATCATCGCGCCGCATCCGCTCATGGCTGGCGCCGTAGGGGATTTTCACCGGACGGTTGTAGTTGCGGTCGTCCGGCACCTCGCACCAGCCGAGATCGGCGCCGATCGTCGCCATCGACAGCCGGGTTCTACGCGCCGCCGAGAAATGATCCCCGCGAAAATATCCCGATAGAATCCGCATCTCGCCAAGCGGCGTCGCGCCGTCGCCCTCGCGCTTGTTGGCCGAGATGCCACCGCGCCCCAGGGCGCAGGCAAACACCTTGCTGCCGGCCTGCAAAATCCCCTGGCTGGGGTTGCCGGGCCTCGCCCGCACCACCAACACGCGCAGCCCTTTAGGCAAAATTGCGCCGGCTGCATTGCGAACGCGTTTTTTCTTGTATGATCGTGTCACGGAACAAATCACTGTGATCGGACTGTTGTGCCGGTCAGCTTCCGCATAAATGGGGGTCGGTCAACTGAAAATTCTTTTCAAAACAACGGATTGATCCATGACATCACGTACCATTCTTATCGTTGACGACGATGACGACCTGCGCGGAACCCTCGTCGAGCAACTGGCCCTTTACGAAGAATTCGACGTCCTGCAGGAAGCGACCGCCGCCAAAGGCGTCGCCGCGGCGCGCGGCGGGCTCATCGACCTCCTCATCATGGATGTCGGCCTGCCCGACATGGATGGTCGCGAGGCGGTGAAGATCCTGCGCAAGGGCGGCTACAAGGCGCCGATCATCATGCTGACCGGACACGACACCGATTCCGACACGATTCTGGGCCTCGAGGCCGGCGCCAACGACTATGTCACCAAGCCGTTCCGCTTCGCGGTGCTGCTCGCCCGCATCCGCGCGCAACTGCGCCAGCACGAGCAGAGCGAGGACGCCACCTTCTCGGTCGGTCCCTATACGTTCAAGCCCAGCCAGAAGCTTCTGATCGACCAACGCGGTGCCAAGGTGCGGCTGACGGAGAAGGAGGCGTCGATCATCAAATATCTCTATCGCGCCGACCAGAAGGTGGTGACGCGCGACGTCTTGCTCGAGGAAGTGTGGGGCTACAACTCCGGCGTCACCACGCACACGCTGGAAACCCACGTCTACCGGCTGCGCCAGAAGATCGAGCGCGATCCTTCCAATGCTGAAATTCTTGTGACAGAAAGCGGCGGCTACAAGCTGGTTCCTTAAACATTTCATTATCCAATGAGCAATTCCAGGAAAAGTGTGGGCGGTTTTCCGTCCGGAATTGCGTAAAAACTAAAGGATAGAGCGGTCGGGGCAGGACTGTTTTCGGGTACGATCCGGCTGGGGGAGCCTGGATCGACCCCGCGCATCGGCCCAAAATCGATTCGGTTTTGGGGGAGAACGCTGCGCAGACTGAAAATGTTGGAGGGTCCTTTGCGTGACCAGGAGGACGCGCGGCGCTCTAAGGGAGGGATTGGACTGACCGTTCGGGGACGCAGCTAGAGATGGCGCTGGATGACGACATCCGCATCCTGTCAGCCGTGAAGCTCTTTGAGGGTTTCACGCAGGAACAGCTGCGCCTGCTCGCCTTCGGCGCCGAAGCCACGCATCTGCAGGCCGACCACAAGCTTTACCGCGAGGACGACGAGGCCGATTCGGCCTATATCGTGGTCAGCGGCCGCATCGTGCTCTATCGCGAGCAGAATGGCGAACGCGTCCCGATCGGCACCGCCGGCCCCGGCACGATCCTGAGCGAACTGGCATTGATCGCCGACACCAACCGACTGACCAGCGCATCGGCCGAGACCGATTCCGAAGTGATCCGCCTCAGCCGTAAGATGTTCCGCCGCATTCTCGAGGAGTATCCCGACGTGGCGGTGAAACTGCACCAGCGCATCCTCGACGATTTCCAGGCCATGATCCGCCGCATCGAGAAGCTCGCGCCACGGTTTGGCGGATAGGGTAACAGCCGGCGAATGGCATCATGCGGGCAGCGGATGCCCGCACCGCCATCAACCTTCAGATGCCTTCCGGTTTGGATCAGCTGCCAGCGCGATGCAGAAGATCCACGCCTATCCGCGCCAGCTCTCCGGCGGCCAGCAGCAGCGCGTGGCGATCGCCCGCGCGCTTGCAATCCGGCCGAAGCTGATGCCGTTCGACGAGCCGACCTCGGCGCTCGATCCGGAATTGGTCGGCGAGGTGCTCGCCACTATGAAAGACCTCGCCAGCCAGGGCCTGACGATGATAGTGGTGACACACGAAATCTGCTTCGCCCGCGAAGCGGCGGACCGCGTTGTGTTCATGGACGGCGGCTACGTGATCGAAACCGGCCCGCCCGGTGATGTCCTGTCAAACCCGCTGCATCCACGCACGCGCCTTCCTCAGCCGCTTCATCTGACGCAGGCCCCGCCAATATCCCGTTCGACCAGCAGAGCAGTCTCCATGTCCAAGTCCTCGAACCAATATGCCAGCCTTTCCGACCTCGAAGACAAGGCGGTCGAACTGGCCGAGGCGCGGCGTCACCTGCACGCCCATCCGGAGCTTTCCTTCCAGGAGCACGAAACGGCGGACTTCGTCGCGAGGCGGCTCGAAGGCTGGGGCTACGAGGTGACGCGCAATGTCGGCGGGCTCGGCGTCGTCGGGCTGCTGCGGCAGGGGCCCGGCGGCCGCAGCATCGCTATTCGCGCCGACATGGACGCGTTGCCGATAACCGAGGCGACCGGGCTGCCCTATGCCAGTCTGGCGAGTGGAAGAATGCACGCCTGCGGTCATGATGGCCATACCGCGATGCTGCTCGGCGCGGCCGAATATCTGGCGCGCACCCGGCACTTCAACGGCACCGTCATTCTCGTCTTCCAACCGGCGGAAGAAGCCGGCAAAGGCAGCGGGGCGCAGGCGATGATTGCCGACGGGCTGTTCGATCGTTTCCCCTGCGATGCGATCTTCGGCTTGCACAATCATCCAGGCGCCCCGGTGGGGTCCTTCCTCATGCGTGCCGGTCCGCTGATGGCGGCCAGTGACACGGTGACGATCAAGATCAACGGCCGCGGCGGCCACGCTTCACGCCCGCATCTGACTGTCGATCCGATCGTTGCCGCCGCCAACATCGTCATGACACTGCAGACGGTGGTGTCGCGCGGTGTCGGCCCGACGGAGACGGCTGTCGTCACCGTGGGCATGATCCACGGCGGCACCGCCTCCAATGTCATCCCGGAAAGCGCCGAAATCGTGCTTAGCGTCCGATCCTTCTCTGCCGAGATACGCGACACGCTTGAGCGGCGCATCCGCGGCATCGCCACCTCCGTCGCCGAGGCGCATGGCGCAACGGTCGACATCGACTACCAGCGCGGTTACCCGGTGGTCGCCAACTCGGAGCATGAGACCGCTTTCGCTACCGAGGTGGTGACCGAACTCGTCGGCGAAGACAAGGTTTCGCTGTGCCCGCTTATTCCCGGTAGCGAAGACTTCTCCTACTTCCTCGAACACAGACCGGGCTGTTTTCTTCGCCTGGGCAATGGCGAGGATTCGGCCATCCTCCACAGTTCGAAATACGATTTCAACGACGGCAACCTGACGGTCGGGGCAGCGCTCTGGGCGCGGCTCGCCGAGCGCTTCCTGGCGGTTTGAATCATTGCCTGCTGGCTTGAAGGCCAGGCTAAAGCATGATCCCGAAAAGTGGAACCCGGTTTTCGGAAAAGATCATGCTCAAACAAAGAGATAGAGCGGTTCTTCGTTTCCGCAAACGGTGAACCGCTCTAAAGCGTGTCGCGATTTAAGGGATTCAGGATTCCCCTTGATTTGAGTTCGTGATTCATTGCGGTTGAAAGGAGACCGCGATGGGCAAGCCGCTACCGCTTGAGTTGCGTCGGCGTGTTGTTGCGTATGTCGATGAGGGACATGGTCA
>NZ_JBFUEY010000047.1:0-14016 GCF_056403715.1 Mesorhizobium sp. P2_F5
AGGCGAGAGGCGAGGCTGCGAAAGAAGGCGGCCAGAAGCTTCGATGCACTCTGCGAGGCTCTCGGCGATATCTGCCATCTGTTCGAGCCAACCGAATGCAGAAACTTCTTCAAAGCGGCCGGATATGAGGCCGATTAATCGCAACACGCTTTAGGCATCAAATCAGATCGAACCGTGCAATCACCGGCACATGGTCCGACGGCCGGTCCCAGCCGCGTGCGGCGCGCAGGATTTCGTAGCCGGCAAAACTGGGCACCAGGTTCGGTGACGACCAGACATGGTCGAGCCGGCGGCCGCGGTTCGACGCTTCCCAGTCGTGCGCGCGATAACTCCACCAGGTGTAGAGCTTTTCTTCAAGCGGCACGTTGAGCCGCATCAGGTCGACCCAGTCGCCGGCTATCCGCATCGCCTCGAAATTCGAGGTCTCGACCGGCGTGTGGCTGACGACGTTGAGCAATTGCTTGTGCGACCAGACATCATGCTCCAGCGGCGCGATGTTGAGGTCGCCGACCAGGATCGAGGCGGACGCCTCGTCATGCGCGGCGCGGATGGCGTTCATCTCGGCGACGAAATCGAGCTTGTGGCGGAATTTGCGGTTGATCTCTGGATCGGGCTCGTCGCCGCCGGCCGGCACATAGAAATTGTGAATCAGGATCGCCTTGCCGCCAGCTTGGACCTTGACCGACAGATGGCGGCTGTCGTCGATCTCGCAGAAGCGCCGCTTCTCGACGATCTCGATCGGCCGCCGCGCCACCGTCGCCACGCCGTGGTAGCCCTTCTGGCCATGGAAGGCGATGTGCTCGTAGCCCGCCTTGCGGAACGCCTTTTCCGGAAACAGCTCGTCCGGAACCTTCGTCTCCTGCAGGCAAAGCACATCCGGCGCCTGCTCGCTCAGCAGCCGCTCGACGATCGGCATGCGCAGGCGCACGGAGTTGATGTTCCAGGTGGCGACTGTGAAGGGCATGCAGAAGTCCGGTCCGAGGCAGCGCAAGACCTGCCAGGACCGAAATGGGTCTCGACGGGAAATGACGCCTTTTTAAAAGAGCGATCCCGGAAACTACTGCCAGCCACGCGTTGTAAAAACAAGCCAGGCCAATCGTTGACCACGGCGCCGCCCCTCATTGCCCTGCCGGGCATTTCTCCCCGTTCACGGGGAGAAAGAGGCTGTCACCCGCGGTTTCGCCAATCATAGACGTTGCTGAATGGGCGCCAAGGTCGAGGCCAGCGTCCTTCTCCCCGTTCACGGGCAGAAGATGGCGGCAGCCAGATGAGGGGCAGCGCCAAGGCTTGGAAAGCTTTCCGCAGAAGCAGAACGCTATCTGGTTTTGGTGTTCAGCTCGCGGTTGGCCGTATAGTCGATGGCAAACGTGTCCGGCGGGAAGCTGACGCCTTCCTTGGTGTTGTAGATCATCACCGTGGTGTCCTTGCCCTGCGCGTCGGTGATGGTCCACTGGCGCAAATCATAGGATTTCGGATCGAACATCATGGTGATCTTCGAATTGCCGAACACCGACTTGTCGGCGAGCTGGATGGTGGTGAGGTCGCTCTCTTCCTTGATCGATTTGACGCGGCCACCGGAGAGGTCGATCCGGTTGTCGAGCAACAGCTTCAGCGGCGTCTTCGACAGCGGATAGAGATCGGACGTTTTCAACCGCTGGTTGAGGATGACCACCGACTTGCCGTCGGAAATCACCCGGAAATTCGACTTGCCGTCATAGTTGAAGCGGATCTTGCCCGGCCGCTCGAGGAAGAACTTGCCGCCGGTCTGCTGGTTGTTGGGGCCGAACTGGACGAACTCGCCGCTCATCGATTTGACCGAGGAGAAGTGGTCGGCGATCTTTTGCGCCGCCGGCGGCACCGCCGCTTGCGCCGAGGCCAGAAGCTGGAACCCCGGCATGACGTTGACGGCCGCGGCGCCGGCAAGAACCAGGCCGAGGCCGAGCAGTTGGCGGCGGTTTGGAGCGAAATCGCTGAGATCGTTTTTCATGCCGGTCACTCTCGTGTGGTGTGTGTCTCGTTGCAGTCCGTGGACCCCCAGTTAGACTTAAGTTTGGCGGACCGGACGGCACTCAGTCGCTGTAACGTCCCAAAAGGTTCAAGGTTGCCGCCGGTCGCATCAGCTGATCAGAATTTGTCGTCCTCCGTCGGCACCAGGATCTCGCGTTTGCCGGCATGGTTGGCCGGGCCGACAATGCCTTCCTTCTCCATCTTCTCAATGATCGACGCGGCGCGGTTGTAGCCGATGCCGAGCCTTCGCTGGATATAGCTGGTCGAGGCCTTGCCGTCGCGCAGCACCACGGCCACCGCCTGGTCATAAGGATCGTCGGAATCCTCGAAATTGCCGCCGCCACCGGAACCGCCCTTGCCCGATGGCTCGTCGTCATCGTCATCGCCATCATCCTCGGTGATGGCGTCGAGATATTCGGGCACGCCCTGCAGCTTCAGATGCGCGACGATCCTCTCGACCTCGTCGTCGGAGACGAACGGGCCGTGCACGCGCTGGATACGGCCGCCGCCGGCCATATAGAGCATGTCGCCCATGCCGAGCAGCTGCTCGGCGCCCTGTTCGCCCAGAATGGTGCGGCTGTCGATCTTCGACGTCACCTGGAAGGAGATGCGGGTCGGGAAATTGGCCTTGATGGTACCGGTGATGACGTCGACCGACGGACGTTGCGTCGCCATGATGACGTGAATGCCGGCGGCGCGCGCCATCTGTGCCAGGCGCTGCACCGCGCCCTCGATGTCCTTGCCGGCGACCATCATCAAATCGGCCATCTCGTCGATGATGACGACGATGTAAGGCATCGGCTCGAGGTCGAGATTCTCGGTTTCGTAGATCGCCTCGCCGGTCTGCCGGTCGAAGCCGGTCTGCACGGTGCGCGAGATTTTTTCGCCCTTCTTCTCGGCCAATTGCACGCGCGCGTTGAAGCCGTCGATGTTGCGCACGCCGACCTTGGACATCTTGCGGTAGCGGTCCTCCATCTCGCGCACGGTCCATTTGAGCGCCACAACTGCCTTCTTCGGGTCGGTGACGACCGGCGTCAGCAGATGCGGGATGCCGTCATAAACCGAAAGTTCGAGCATCTTCGGATCGATCATGATCAGCCGGCAGTCCTGCGGCGTCAGCCGGTAGAGCAGCGACAGGATCATGGTGTTGATGGCGACCGACTTGCCGGAGCCGGTGGTGCCGGCGACCAGCACGTGCGGCATCTTGGCGATGTCGACGATAACCGCCTCGCCATTGATGGTCTTGCCCAGCGCCAGCGCGAGTTTCGCCTTGGTGGTCTCGAAATCGCGGCTGGCCATGATCTCCCTGAGATAGACCGTCTCGCGCTTGGCATTCGGCAGTTCGATGCCGATGGCGTTGCGGCCGGGCACCACGGCGACACGGCAGGCAATGGCACTCATCGAACGGGCGATGTCATCGGACAGACCGATAACGCGCGACGATTTGATGCCGGGCGCCGGTTCCAGTTCATAGAGCGTGACCACCGGGCCGGGCCGCACCGCGATGATCTCGCCCTTGACGCCGAAATCCTCCAGCACGCCTTCGAGCAGGCGCGCATTCTGCTCCAGCGCGTCCTTGGACAGGCTGGCGTCGCGCACCACATTCTTTGGCTCCGACAGGAAATGCAGCGACGGCATTTCGAAAGTTTCCGAGCCGATCAGCGAGGTCTGCGCCTCGCGCTGGACGCGCGCGCCCGGAGCGGGACGCGGCGCAGGTGCTGCGACGCGGGTCGCCGCGTCGGAGCGGAAATTCTGCACCTTGGCGTTTGGCGCGGCACGGCGCTGGACCGGCTCGTCGTCGAACTCGACCTCCTCGTCGCCATTGTCGAAACCGGCGTCGAGGACGTCGTCATCGTCCGGATCGACGGAAACGCTGCGATCATTGACCATGGCGGCGAAGAATTCCGGCTCGACGCGGGCGCGGCCATCCGGGCTCATCCGCGATTCGGCAAATTCCGCCGATTCGACCCGTTCGGCGGCACGGCGCCATGCGGTGGAGCGCTGCTCCATCTCCGGCTCGTACTCGTCGCGCTCCTGCTGGCGGCGCACAGCCCGGCGGTGCATCCAGGCGCGGAACGACAGCCACCAATGGGTGATGGCGCCAAGCGCCAGTATGCCTTCATCGCCCTCGTCCTCGTCTTCGTCGAAGAGCAGATCGTCCTCGCGGGGATCGGGCTCCGCACTGCGCTCCATCACGGCAAAGCCGTTCTTGCGCGCAATCAGCGCCGAGCCGTAGGCAAACAGCCACACCGCCGGCGCAATGAGCATCATGGCAATGATGCTGGCAATGATGCCGGTCGGGTAGCCGCCAATGACCAGGCCGGGGATATTGAGCACCATGTCGCCGAACACGCCGCCGAGGCCGGTCGGCAACGGCCACGTCTTGGGCGGCACCACGCAGCCGGCCATTGCCGCGGCAAGCAGCGCGAAGCCGAACCAGGCAAGGCCGCGCTTCGGCAGCCTGTCGACGCCACGCGCCGAAAACAGGAGGAAGCCCCAGATCACCGCCGGCACCAGAGCGGCAACCGCGGCAAGGCCGAAGAACTGCATGGCGAGGTCGGAGAACACCGCGCCGGCATAGCCCATGGCGTTGGTGACGATGTTGTCGGTGGCGTGCGAGAAGCTCGGATCGGCGACGTTCCAGGTGGCGAGCGCCGCAACGCCGAAAGCGACCAGCGCAAACAGGCCGGCGCCGACCAGCCGCCCGACCTGGCGCCGCGCGAATGCCTGGATGCCGTGCCCCGTATCGGTCAGCGCGAGCGGTGCTGAAGCCCCTGAACGCATGCTTCGTTCCCCGTCTGTCATGGACTGGCCGGGCGCATGACGCACTCCGGCAGATTCGGATGTCAGACTATCGGGGGGAAGGTTAAGGCCGCATTAACTATAAGGCGGCCGGTTGCGATCTTGCGCAGTCCACTCAAGCGAGTTGAGACGAGCAGAAGGTCAATCTATCGGCACCGACGCCATGGCGATGACGGCGGAAAGTTTTTCGCGCTTTGTCAGCGTTGGCTTTTCGTAGACTTTTTTCATGCGTGACTTCCCGTTCGAGCCAGATCGCGAACCCGCGGCCCCGTCACCGGATGCCACACCCGTCAGGCGCTTTCATCCCCCGCGCGGGGGACGCTGACGGCAATGGCGGGCACTTTGGCCCGCCATCACTTGCATCGAACGTCAGTTGGCGCCGCCGAGCGCCTGGACGTTGGCGCAGAATTCGGCATGCGGCTTGCTCATTGCCGCGTCGTTGCATTCCTTCTTCATCGCTTCCTGCTTTTCCATCGGCATCGCCATGAAGGCCGCCTTGAACTCCTCCATCGGCTTCATCTTCATCATGCCGGAATCGGTGAAGAACGGCGCCATATTGTCGGGTTCGTCGAGCGCGCCGGCGAAAACCGGGCCGCTGACCATGGCCAGCGCCATTGCGCCGAGGCAGATGTTCCTCAGGTTCATATCGAATTCCTTCCCTGTCGTTTGCGGCGGCCGCCGGAGTGACAACCGTTTCTACAGTTCGGGACCGATTCGGTGGATGTTTCCTCGCTGAGGGCCATCACACGAACGTGATTGCGCGGAATCGTGGATCGAAGGAATGCTTTACCAAAAAAAGAGGCCCGGAATGACCCGGGCCTCAAAGCGTGAGCCCTTTTCGGGAGCGTCACGACGGGATTTCTCCAAGCAACTCCAGGAAAAGTGTTCAGCGGTTTTCCGTCCGAAGTTGCTTAATAAAACAGCAAATTGGGGGACCGGCGGGAGGAGGGTTCCGCCGGTCCCGTTGGCAAGTGGCCTTACGGAACCACCTCGCCATGTTGACTGATGTCGAGACCTTCGACCTCTTCCTGGGTGCTGGGCCGCAGGCCGACCAGCGCCTTGACGATGTAGAGGATCACGAGGGTGGCGATCGCCGTCCATATGATGGTGACGGCAACGCCGTAGACCTGCTTGCCGAGCGAGGCGCCCGACGACAGGCTGTTGATCGCCGGATCGGCGAGCACGCCGGTGAGCAGCGCACCGATGATGCCGCCGACGCCATGCACGCCGAAGGCGTCGAGCGAGTCGTCATAGCCGAACATGTGCTTCACCTTGACCGCCGAGATGTAGCAGAGCACGCCGGCGACGATACCGACGATGAAGGCGCCGGTCGGGTTGACGAAACCGGAAGCCGGCGTCACCGCGACGAGGCCGGCAACCGCACCTGAGATAATGCCGAGCACGGAGGGCTTCTTGGCGACGATCCATTCGGCAAACATCCAGGCCAGAGCCGCCGCGGCGGTGGCAACCTGGGTGTTGAGCATGGCGGCACCGGCAAGGCCGTCAGCCGCCAGTTCCGAACCGGCGTTGAAGCCGAACCAGCCGACCCACAGCAGCGAAGCGCCGATCACCGAATAGACCAGGTTGTGCGGCGCCATGTTGACGGTGCCGTAGCCTTCGCGCTTGCCGAGAACCAGCGCGCAGACCAGACCCGCGACACCGGCGTTGATGTGGACGACCGTGCCGCCGGCGAAGTCGAGAACGCCAGCCGTACCGAGGAAGCCGCCACCCCAGACCCAATGCGCGACCGGCACGTAAACGACCAGCAGCCACAGCGCCATGAAGATCAGCAGCGCCGAGAACTTCATGCGTTCGGCAAAGGCACCGGCGATCAGCGCCGGCGTGATGATGGCAAACGTCATCTGGAACATCGAGAAGACGAACTCGGGAATGTTCGCCACGCCGGGCAACCATAGCGACGAGGTGGTGATGCCATGGTGGAAGAATTTCGAGGCGCCGCCGATAAAGCTGTTCATGCTGGCGGAATCATTGGTCGAAAAGGCCAGCGAATAGCCGAACATGAACCACAGGATCGTCACCAGGCAGGTGATGGCAAAGCTCTGCATGATGGTGGCGAGCACGTTCTTCTTGCGCACCATGCCGCCGTAAAACAGCGCCAGGCCGGGAATGGTCATCATCAGCACCAGCGCCGTCGAAGTCAGCATCCAGGCGGTGTTGCCGGTATCGAGCACGGGCGTCGGCGCCGCCGGGGCGGCAGCCGCGGCCGCGGGGGCTGCTTCCTGCGCGAAGGCGGCGACGCTGCCCAATGCTGCGAGAGCGAGCGAGCCGAGTGCGGCCGCGCGTCCCGTCGTCTTCAAGGTGGAAGGAATATTCATTGAACTCTCCATTGGAATACGTGTTCGCCGCTCAGAGCGCGTCGGTGTCTGTTTCGCCGGTACGGATGCGCACCGCCTGATCGATGCCGAAGACGAAGATCTTGCCGTCGCCGATCTGGCCGGTCTTTGCCGCCGCCGTGATGGCTTCCACGGCTTTGTCGACCAGGTCGGTGCTGACCGCGACTTCGATCTTGATTTTCGGCAGGAAACTGACCGCGTATTCCGCTCCGCGATAGATTTCCGTATGTCCCTTCTGACGCCCGTAGCCTTTGACTTCGGTGACGGTCAGGCCCTGGATGCCGACGGCGGTGAGCGCTTCGCGCACCTCGTCGAGCTTGAACGGCTTGATGATTGCCATCACGATTTTCATAAGGTTTCACCCTTTGCTGTTGCGGTCCCCCGCGTTTGCACACCTTCACCGATCCCAAAGAGCCCGGAGAGTGCCCGACAGGATTCAAGCTCCGTGCCAGTTGCCGAAGCAGGGTGTTAACTCATTGTAAACAAACAGATTGCCGAGGGCGCAGCAGCAAAGTGCACATCGTCACAGGACAGTCACTGATTAAAAAATAGGCAATTTTTAGAAAATGCCTATTCGGCAGGCGGGCGCTTCAGGCGGATGAGGCCTTCCTGGGCAACCGAGGCGATCAGCGTGCCGTCGCGGGCAAACAGCGAGCCGCGGGTGAAACCGCGCGACCCCTGCGTCGACGGGCTGTCCTGCGTGTACAGGATCCAGTCGTCGAGCGGATGGCTGCGGTGGAACCACATAGCGTGGTCGAGGCTCGCCGCCTGGATGTCGCGGTCGAAAATGGCACGGCCATGGGCGAAGGTCGAGGTGTCGAGCAGCGTCATGTCGGAGAGGTAGGCCAGCACCGCCGCCTGGGTGCCGCGGTCGGCCGGCACCGGGCCGGTGGTGCGGATCCAGATGTTCTGCTGCGGCTCCAGCTTTTCGCGGCTGGTGTAGTGCTTCAGCATCACCGGCTTCATCTCGATCGGCCGGTCGCGCTCCCAGTAGCGCTTGATGCCGTCCGGCACCGCCTCGCCGAACTTGCCCAGCAATTCGCGCTGCGACAACAGGCTGTCGGGCGCCGGCACGTCGCGCGGCATCGGCAGCTGGTGCTCGAGACCGACCTCGTCCTGCTGGAACGAGGCCTCCAGTGAAAAGATCGCCTGTCCATGCTGGATCGCCACCACACGCCGCGTGGTGAAGGAGCCGCCATCGCGGATGCGGTCGACCTCGTAGACGATCGGCACCTTGGTGTCGCCCGGCCGCATGAAATAGCCGTGCAGGGAATGCACGTGGCGCTCGGGCTCGACGGTGCGCTGCGCGGCGACCAGCGCCTGGGCGATGGTCTGGCCGCCGAAGACGCGCTGCCAGTCGAGCTTGGGGCTGCGACCACGGTACAGATTGTGTTCCAGCTGCTCGAGGTCGAGAATGCTGAGAAGCTCGTCCATGGCCGCCGTCATGTTTCGTGACCTCGCCGTAAGATGCTATGGCGGTTTCCGACAGGAATGGCGGGCAGTCAAGGCCGGAATGCCTCAGTGGGGCGGACGGTCGAGACTTCGAAAGGGAATTGACATGGCAGACCGCAAGACCGACGCGACAACCCCGCTCGACGTGCTGGTCGCCGGCGCCGGCTATGTCGGCCTCGCCGCCGCCGTGTCGCTGAAACAGGCGCGGCCGGGCCTGGCGGTCGCCGTCGTCGATGCAGCCCCCGCCGGCGTCTGGCAGAAAGACCGCCGCGCCTCGGCGATCGCCGCCGCTGCCTGCCGGATGCTCGACCAGCTCGGCGTCTGGCAAGAAATCGTCGGTCAATCGCAGGCGATCACCGAGATGATCGTCACCGATTCGCGCACCGCCGATCCGGTGCGCCCGGTGTTTCTCACCTTCGACGGCGAGGTCGCGCCGGGCGAACCGTTCGCGCATATGGTCGCCAACAAGGATTTAAACGGCGCCTTGCGCCGCCGCGCCAAGAAGCTCGGCATAGACATCATCGAAGGTGTCGCCGTCAGCGCCTTCGACAGCAATGGCGCCGGCATCACCGTGCATCTGGCCGACGGCGCGACGCTGAAGGCGCGGCTGCTGGTCGCCGCCGACGGCGTCAATTCCAAATTGCGCGACATGGCTGGTATCAAGACGGTGAAATGGGAATACGGCCAGTCCGGCATCGTCTGCACGGTGGCGCATGAACGCCCGCACAATGGCCGCGCCGAGGAACATTTCTTGCCCGCCGGCCCGTTTGCGACGCTGCCGCTGAAGCCGACCGAGGACGGCACCAATCGTTCGTCGCTGGTCTGGGTCGAACGCTCGGAGGACGCGCAAAAACTGGTCGACGGCGACGACCTCGTCTTCGAGCATGAACTGGAACTGCGCTTCGGCCTCAAGCTCGGCGAGATTCGCGTCACCGACAAGCCGCGCGCCTGGCCGCTCAGCCTGACCATTGCACGCGCCTTCGTCGCCCCGCGCATCGCGCTTGCCGGCGACGCCGCCCACGGCATCCACCCGATCGCCGGTCAGGGCCTCAATCTCGGCTTCAAGGATGTGGCGGCCCTTGCTGAGGTGGTGGTCGAAGCCGATCGCTTGGGACAGGACATCGGCGCGCTCGACGTGCTCGAGCGCTACCAGCAGTGGCGCCGTTTCGACACCGTGCAGATGGGCATCACCACCGATGTGCTGAACCGGCTGTTTTCCAACGACATCGGCCCGCTGCGCCAGGTCCGCGACATCGGCCTCGGCTTGGTCGAACGCATGCCCAGGCTGAAAGAGTTCTTCATCCGCCAGGCGTCGGGGCTTTCAGGCGACACACCGCGGCTGCTCAAGGGCGAGGCGATCTGACCGCCTGCCGCGTTTGAGTGGCAAGGTATCGAAAGTCAGCGCCGCGCCTCATTGCCCTGCCAGCCTCGGCGCCATTCTTGCAACGCTGGCGATTGGCGCAGCCAGCGATGAGAGCGACCCCTCTCCCCGTCACTATACGGGAGAGGATGCCGGCAGGCAGGTGAGGGGCAGCGCCAACGATTGCAAGTGGATTGAATCCCAAGCAACTGCCCTAAATATCAGGCACAGCCTAGTTCACTTCGAAACCCAGCTTCTGCCGCAGCCGCAGCATGCGCTGGTCGGCGATCCTGAAGCTCTGCTCGCCCCCTTGCGCGACGCGGTTCAGCATCTGCAGCAGATCTTCGCGCTCGTGCGGATCGAGGCGCTCGCGCAGGAAGGGCGCCAGCTTGTCGATGACGATCGTCGTGTCGTCGATTTGCGCGGAGGCCCACTTGGCGTAGACGACGGCCTCGTCGGTTTTCTTCTGGTTCTCGGCAATCTGCGAGATCACCTCGCGGATGACGGTTTCGCGCTTCGGCAGGATAGGGCCATGCTCCGCGGCCATGGCGGTGATCAGCGTCGCCGCCGCCACGACAGGATCATCGATCGCCGTCAGCGGCGACAGTGCCGCCTGCTTGCGCAGCTTCTTGCGCCTTATGTTGCCCTGGACGCGCCCGACGACGTCGGCGACCTCGCGCGCGGCGTCGTTCATGGCCTTCATGCGGTACCACCAGAACGCCCCGGCTCCCAGCACGCCGAGAATAGCAATCAGGAAAGGCATGTCGAATTCCCCCGGAAGTTCCGGCGACGATATGAGAACTCCGACGTTGCTTCAACACGCAAGAATTGCATCCGGTGAAGAAAACAGAGCTGGCCCGTCGAGCTTCCACACACCGAGGTCCCGGGCCAAGCGCCGCCTGTCGTCCGGACCCGGCCATGCAAGAACACTACAACAGGCGTTATCGCGCCTATTGCGGCCTCGCCGATACGCTGCGATCGTTCTGGGCCGAACAGGCCGCAGGACCGAGTAGAACACCGCAATGACCCAAGGGCTCGATGGCGACTATGACTACATCATCGTCGGCGCAGGCACCGCCGGCTGCGTGCTGGCCAACCGCCTGAGCGAGGATCCGGCGACGCGCGTGCTGCTGCTCGAGGCCGGCGGCAGCGACAATTACCACTGGGTGCATATCCCGGTCGGCTATCTCTATTGCATCGGCAATCCGCGCACCGACTGGATGATGAAGACAGCCCCCGAAGCCGGCCTGAACGGCCGCTCGCTGGTCTATCCCAGGGGCAAGGTTCTGGGCGGCTGCACCTCGGTCAACGGCATGATCTACATGCGCGGCCAGGCGGCGGACTATGATGGCTGGCGGCAGATGGGCAATGTCGGCTGGGGCTGGGACGATGTGCTGCCCTATTTCCTCAAATCCGAAGACCATCATGGCGGCAAGACCAAGCTGCATGGTGCCGGCGGCGAGTGGAAAGTGGCGCGGCAACGTCTGTCCTGGCCGATCCTGAACACGGTGCAGGAGGCGGCAAAGGAATTCGGCATCATGCCGCGCGAGGATTTCAATGACGGCGACAATGAGGGTTCCGGCTTCTTCGAGGTGAACCAGAGCAAGGGCGTGCGCTGGAACACCGCCAAGGCATTTTTGCGCCCGGCACTGCGGCGGCCCAACCTTCGGCTGGTCATCAACGCCCATGTCGAGACGGTGCTGTTCGAAGCCAAGCGAGCGATCGGCGTCCGTTATCGAGCCGGCGGCGAAACCATCGAGGCAAAGGCCAGGAGCGAGGTGCTGCTGACGGCAGGTTCGATCAACACGCCGAAGCTGCTGGAGCTTTCCGGCGTTGGCCAGCTGGACCGCCTCGCCGCACTCGGCGTCGACGTGGTTCATGCCAGCCCCGATGTCGGCGAGAACCTGCAGGACCATCTGCAGATCCGCACCGTCTACAAGGTGTCGTCGGCGCTGACGCTCAACACGCTTGCCAACAGCCTGACCGGCAAGGCGCGGATCGCGCTGCAATATGCTTTTGCCCGGTCGGGGCCGATGTCGATGGCGCCGAGCCAGTTCGGCATGTTCAGCAAATCCGATCCGTCGATGGCGACGCCGGACCTGGAATACCACGTCCAGCCGCTGTCGACTGACCGGCTGGGCGACCCGCTGCATCCGTTCCCGGCGATCACCATGTCGGTTTGCAATTTGCGCCCCGACAGCGTCGGCTCGGTGCATGCCACGACACGCGAACTAGCCGTGCAGCCCGAGATACGGCTGAACTATCTGTCCACCGTCCGCGACCGTGAGATCGCGCTGCGCTCGGTGCGCCAGGCGCGTAGCATCATGACCGCCAAGGCGCTTGCTGGCTTCCACCCCGAAGAGATCCTGCCCGGTCTCGCCCACCAGTCCGACGACGACTTGCTGCACCAGATAGGCTCGATCGCGACGACCATCTTCCATCCCGTCGGCACCTGCCGAATGGGCATCGATGACCGCGCCGTGGTCAGCCCCGATCTGCGCGTGACCGGTGTCAAGGGCCTGCGCGTCATCGACGCCTCGATCATGCCGCGCATCGTCTCCGGCAACACCGCCTCGCCGGTGGTGATGATCGCCGAGAAGGCGGCGGACATGATCCGCCGACCTGTATAAATCTGCGGGCGAACGGGTTAGGACCCCGGTACGTCGTAGATCGCCCTGACCTCGACGGTGCCGATTTCGGCCAGCGGAATCTCGCCGGCGATCTCCAGCACCTCATCGAGAGTGGCCGCCTCGATCATGACGAACCCAAGCAATTGCTCTTTGGTTTCGGCGAAGGGGCCGTCGGTGATCAGCCGCTTGCCCTGGCGCCGCCGCACCGTCTTCGACGTCTTCACCGATTGCAGCGCCTGCGCGATGATCAGCTTGCCTTGCTGGTCCAATGATCGGTCATAGGCCATCGAATCGGCGTCGAGCTTGGCCATTCGCGCTGAAGTCATGGCATGGAGGTCTTTTTCCTCGCCGTAGACCAGACAGACATATTTCATTTCCAGCTCCCTTGCTCAGACGAACCATAGGCGATCACGGTGTCGGCGGCATCCTTCCCCGCAGCGACATGGTCGAGAAGGCTGACCGCAATGCCGATGATGGCAACCGCAGTAAGCGGCCGGCCGAAGCCGGAGGGTCGCGAGCAGTCGATGTTTCGCGGACTGGCCCTTCCGCTGGGGCCATTCCAATGGGCAGAAAACAGATTGTTCATGTGAACCTCCATCCGCCACGAGAATCCGTGGCCGCCCGCAGGACGGCCGGGGCCGACAGAAGTCGACATTTTTGCACGCAGATTTTTTTTGGAAAAATTAGGCGAGGCGGTGCCCGATCCCGAAACAGCGCGGTGGTCTTCCCCGGCCGCCGCGCTATAGTTGAAGAGAACGCCGCCTGGCCGGCGCTATCGCTTGCAATCAAGGAGGACTTCATGGACCGCACCGCAAACGCCATCTGGAAAGGCAATCTGAAAGAGGGCAAAGGCACGCTCGACAGCCAGAGCGGAACCCTGAAGGGCACGCCCTATTCCTTCAAGGCGCGCTTCGAGGACGAAAGCGGCAAGTCCGGCACCAATCCCGAAGAGTTGATCGCCGCAGCGCATGCCGGCTGCTTTGCCATGCAGTTCTCGCATTTCCTGGCCGAGAACGGCACGCCCGCCACCGAACTCAACGCCAAGGCTGTGGTGACGTTGGTGCCCGGCACCGGCATCACCGGCAGTGCCCTCACCGTGGTCGGCAAGGTGCCGGGCATCGATGCGGCGAAATTCAAGGAATTGGCCGAGAAGGCCAAGGCCGAATGCCCGGTGTCGAAGGCGCTCGGCGCCATCAAGGTGTCGCTCGACGCGAAGCTGGGGTGAGACATACCACCTCGTAGCAAAAGCCGGCGCTGCCCCTCACCTGGCTGCCGGCATCCTTGTAACTTGTCATTTGCCGAATCCGTTATGATGGCGGATGCGGTGGCGGACGAGAGGCCGACGCATCTTTGGGCCAGGAAGCCCGTGGGAGAGCTTGGTTCTTCGTCCGCCGTTCCATCGAACCCGAAC
>NZ_JBFUEY010000048.1:0-13364 GCF_056403715.1 Mesorhizobium sp. P2_F5
GAGGCCGGAAACAGCTGCGGCTGATCGATCAGCCAGGGGCGAAACGTCTTGCTCATGCCCCAAAGAATCACGCCGTAATCCAGCTGTCTAGGCGCAGCCCGCCGCCGACCGCTCATTCCACACCCAAATACGGGGACAGGCTCCTAGCTGTTGCTAGGCTGTAGCTAGGGCGGTGATCAGTGCCTCTTACCAAAACTGACATTGACGAGATGCCTGCCGATTCCACACTTTGGGATTCTGGGCGCGGGTCAGTTGCGGGCTTCGGGGTTAGACGGCAGCGCAAGCACCCCACGTTCTGCTTGAAGTACAGCCAGAGCGGCAAGCAAAGGTGGCTTACGATAGGCCGCTATGGATCTCCTTGGACGGTTGATCAAGCACGGAATGAGGCCAAGCGGTTTCTCGGTTTAGTGGCGGCGGGTGAAGATCCGGCCGCCGATAGGGATCGCCCCAAGCCGCCAACCATGGGCGATCTCTGCGATCGGTACATGGAAATTGCTGAGGCCGGGGCGATCCTAACGCGCTTTAATCGGCCGAAGAAGCAATCGACCCTGTCAATCGATAGAGGCCGGATTGAGCGCCACATCAAGCCTCTGATTGGAACCATGGCAGTGACGGCTATCGACGGCCGGGCTGTCAAACGTTTGATCGAGGACATTACAGTCGGAAAGACGAAAGCGCGCATTAAGACCAAGGCGCGAGGCAGAGCCAATGTAACGGGAGGCGCGGCCACGGCGGCTCGTGTCGCGGACTTGTTGTCTGGCATCATGACGTGGGCTGTGGACGAAGGTTTCATCGACCGCAACCCAGTGCACAAAGTCCGGCGTTTTCGAAGCGAGGCAAAACAGCGGTTTCTTGACCCGACGGAGCTTGGTCGGCTCGGCACGGTGCTGACTAGAGGCAGGGATGCGCAAGACAAAGGAATCCATCCCTACGCTCTCTCCATCATTAAGCTGCTTTGTCTCACCGGATGTCGCATCGGAGAGATTGCAGGGCTTCGCTGGGCCGAGCTTGACATCTCTCTTAGTTGCCTAAGACTGGCCGACACAAAGACGGGCAAGAGCCTCCGGCCAATCGGCGGGGCTGCACTGGCTGTCTTCAAGGGCCAGCGGCGCGTGGCAGGTAAGTCGTTTGTGTTCCCCGGCTCAAAGGGGAACGCTGCCTACCAAGGTATCGGCAAGGAAGCTCGGCGAATTTTTGAAGCTGCTCAAGTTGCAAACGCGACGCCGCATAGTCTGCGTCATACGTTCGCTTCATTCGCTTCTGCACTGGGGTACTCGGATGGCACGATAGCGGGATTGCTCGGGCACAAAGGCAGAGGAGTCACCTCACGGTACGTGCATTTGCCGGACAAAGCGTTGGCGTCAGCTGCGGAAGCAGTGAGCGTCGATATCTATGCGGCCCTTTCGGGTGTCCGCGCGCTCGGAGTTGACACAGCTACTCCTGCTGCCGTGGCACCAGAAGCGTAGCCCTTTGGACTTGCTTAACTTGTTAAATAGCCGAGATGCGCCTGTTTGGGAGCATCGACTTGGCACTTGACCGTCAAACATTTTTGATCCAGTGTGCTGGTACGGAGCTGCTACATGGCAGCTTGCGTAGTTCCTCACAAATCCTGACAGGCTCGAGAAAATAGCATCGTAGACGCGTTGCAACGCGTCCTTCGAATGTTTGCTCTCGGCCGCAAATAAATTTCACCGATCGGTGAGATCAGGATATTGCGGGGCTTCCAAAGAGGCGTCGATCACATCCTGACTTGCCGTGAGCAAGGGAAAACAGGATGTCGAAACTTAAAAATTTAGATGCCAAAGTGCTGGAACCGAGCCTCGAGGTCTTCCTCACTCCGGCCGATGTTGCGAACGTTTTGGGAATTAGCGCCAAAACCTTGGCCAACTGGCGGGTAAGCGGCTTCGGCCCGAAGTACGTTAAACTTGGTTCGCGTGTTGTCTATTCTACGGCTGAACTCGTGATATTCGTACAGTCGAGGACTCGCACGTCTACCTCCATATCCTTGGAGGTGGTGCGATGATCATCCCGTTTCCAAAGAAAATAGAACTCGACCTAATCAAGACGAAGTCTGGTCTGATGGATTTCCTGATGGACCGCCTTCGGGAATCGCGGCCAGAGGTATTCATATTCGAGTCGGTCTTCAGCGACGTTGACCGAATGGTGGCCGGGGTTCGGATCCACGACCCTTACCAGCCGCCGTTCGAATCAAACATCACATTGATGCGATCCATTTGCTGCGAAGAGGGCAATTTGGTTCATTGCGGGCGGGCTCTCCTCGAATTCTATGCGATCGTGTATGGCGTCGCTGACGAATGGAAACGGCCTCTACCGACCACTCAGTTGGCGCATATTGCTCTTGTCGCTTTGGGAGCAGAGGGCACCCTCGCGTTCAACAGAATTGTCGATCCAACTGGGAATCCGTCGGATGTCATCCTTATCGCCAGCGAAACCAAATTTGAAGAGAAGTACGGCGCGAGGGTCAGCGTAACTATTGAAGATCCGCTCCGCGCCAAAGGGGTGTCTAAGCGGCGCGCGGGCAGAGCAAACAGGGGTGCGAAATGAATTCGGCATCCTTCGGAACTTCTCCCCGGGGCTCGAAGCCGCGAGCACCCCGTTTATCCGAGTCCCCGAAACGTTCGCATCACGGTACGCGGCGACTTCAAGGGTCGTTGCGCTTTCTCCTCCATCGGTTGGTCCGGCGCGATCAGCCGAATCGGGTGGAGGTGTTGACGTGAGGAAAAAGGACCATGCTGTCTTGAGAAGAAAGGCAGCTAAATCGAAGGGCGATTCTTCGGTCGGCCCGAAGAATGAAGCCGCTCTCTTAAGGGCGAAGGAATTTGAAAAATTTGCCGCGCAGCAAGGGGAGATGATTGCAGGAGCGGAAGAAGCGGCCGTCAGTCTGGACTATGAAGCGGTAGCTGAAATCGTCCGCAAAGGGCAGGAACTCGCCCAAGACGAAGAGGCTTGGCCGGAATTCATCACCCTGCCTTTCTGGACGGTTGAAGTGAAGAAAGGCAGGCCAAAACCGGAGGACCGACCAGAAGCGATCCGGTACATGCTGCGTCGCTATCGAGGCTCCTCTGAATTACAGTCCAAGCAGGCGAGTGATCGTTGGCGAGCCGTGAAGGTCCTGCTGGCTGAGGGGGTTAAGCCTCATCGCATGGCTGCAATTTTGGAGAAGCGCGGCGGCTATCGCGGCATCAACCGCCCCAAGCGCAACGGACAGACTTCGGCGAAGGTCGCGCCAAAGGGCAAGTCGAAGTCGGAGGCATCCATCTGCATGATGGAGGCCGATTTCGGCCAGAACATCGATTGGCTTACCCGCCTTCAGACGCCATGCAGGGTCGGCCTTGTGGGCTTCATCGACGAACTTGGCGTTCCGCTCAAGATGCGCATCGAAAAGTTCGCGAGAGTAAAGGGCAAAGAGCGCTGACAGGCATGATCAACTCTGGTCGAACGGGAAGACCTCACAGCGAACCGGAGGCCGTAGCACGGAAAACGGTGCGTAAAGGCCCAAGGCATCCACGACCCGGAAGCCAATTTCAAACAATCGAGCAGCATGAAAGGTGTCGGATTCGCCGCGCAGGAAGTGCTGCTCTTCACAAGGCCAGATGCCGGTTTCTAGGAGCCTGCATATGGGTACCTGTGCCTGAAATCGTACGAAACCATGGTGCACTCGCAGCAAAGCTGATCACTGCACCAATCATCACACAACGACACCCGTCACACTCAACTCGAAGAGGTTCGAAGATGGTTTTGAGCCATGATATGGAATATCTTATCGCCGGGTACGGCTACATGTTCAGAGAACGGGTCCGGCAAGGCTGGCGACCGACCTTCCTAACTTTCACGTTCAACCATCTCCGAGGTTCGGCGAGCAACGTTGCGTGGAAGATGCGTGACGAGCTCGAGCGCGTCTACGCGAAGGTGCTCACCCGCATCGAGCGCAAGCCTCGCAATATTCCGCCGGACCTGCTTCCGCTGTGGGTTTGTTGCCCGGATTTCCCTATCGCCAAGACCGAGAAACATAGCTTCCGAGACGCCGTGGTGAACAATGGACGGCACGTCCATGCCATCGCCGTGGTGCCGCCGTGGTCGAGGATGAAGGGGACATTGGACGATCATTTCTACGAACATCAGAACCAGTACACCAGCAATGACAAGCCCCTGTTTCGCATCCAAGCCGACTCGATCACCCATCATGGGGTCTTCGTTACGGACTACGCCCTCAAGGGCAGTAAGAGCCCGCGCATCGGCTACGATGAAATTTTCATCCTGCCCCGCAGCACATCAGAGGTTCCCGTTAGAACGAAGCCAATGAGAGATGGTGATGCCCAAGCTGTTTAAGCCGCCTCCGTCGCCCTCCGATCAGGAAGGAGCAGAGCAACAAAAATCGCCCGGTAAAGCGCTGCGTCCACACCGACGTGGATTGATCATAGGAGATGAGAATATGCGTAGTTCCCGCGAAGTTTCCACCTGCGCTGACCTGCGAGAATTGTTGACCGGCTTGCTGAGGTCAGGCAATCGAGAATTCAGCCTGCCTCGAGCGTTTGATTCTTTGCTCGATGATATCTTCCTGCGGCTGGATGCGACCATTGATGCCCCCTGCATCGAGCCTCTCGTTGGCCGGTGTATGTTTCGGGTGCTCGACGACTCGATTCAGGAAGTCGTGCAGGATAGCTCCCCCATTGAGATGACCCGTCAAAGCGTCACGTTCCTCAAGAGGATCGCTGGCATTACCGCGACATACGACCGGGTAGAGAAGATGGACGTTGTCGATGCTGCCACTTCGGCGCTGGGTTGCGACCGTGGGCTGCTGCCCAGCTATGTAGGCAACCGCCTCTGGGTTCGCAGCTCCCGCAAGTTTGAAAAGCGCTTCATGTGCAAGGTGACGGTGGACCTCGGCCACGATCTCCTCGTCGAGCCCTTCACCGGCAGCGCGGACAGCCTCCCGCACGAACATGATTTCGGGAACGTCTTTAAGCGTTTCGGTGCCCAGTTCGATTTTTAAACGCTCGGTCCTGACGGGACCAATTTCGCGGCCCCGTTAGGACGGCCGTCGGGCCTAGCAAACCGAGAATTGTTGACATAGGAATATTTTCCTGATAGTATGTTATGCGGCGAGCTGCGTCGCTGACGCGGTTAGGCCAGACCCTAACAGGAGCACTAACATGCCTTTGACAGATCGACCCGACACGCCATGTCGGCACCACTTGAATCACACCGCAAGGGGCCATCTGGCCCCTTTGTCATATCTGGAGGCCGGGGAATGAATGTCGCCTCCGAAACCACCCGCTCCCTGATCGTCTTTGGCAGGGATGATAGCCGCAAACCCCACGCCTCGGTCTTCTTGCTGCCCGAAGTCGAGGCGGCGGAAAGCGCAGCGCGGCTGATGGGAATGCACTCGCATCGCGTTGAGCCCGGTGAAGCACCTGAGATCGTCATGCGCCTTCCGGCTGGCAAGCTGTTCGACAGCGGCAAAGCCTTCGTGCCGTTCGTCAAGGGCGATCTGTATACCCGCATTGCGACCCTAGCGGGCGTCGCCGACGAGCCGCGCCGGGCTTCGACCGAGGCCGATGACCCCGCCAGCCCTGAAAACGCTTCAGCGGGCTCGCCTGAGGCGCTGAAGGGCAATGCCGACGACGGGCAAGGTAGCGGTTCGGGTGATGGCGGTTCGCCCGACCCGTGGGGCAAGCTGGCGGTCGGGGACATGGTGCTGGCGTCAGAAGGTCCCGACGAGGGATATTTCGAAGCCCGGATCATGAAGGCGAAGGCCAAGGGCATTTTCACGCTGAAATTCAGGGACTATCCGGACGCCCCGCAGGTAGACCGCAGCTACTACCAGCTCGGCCTGATCCACCCCCGCCAGCTGACGAAGAAGTAAGCGGCCTTGCAAACGGGCCGGGTTCGTCCCGGCCCACCCCCTCAATCAAACATCCATTCGAAGGATCCACCCCATGACATGCTCAACAGAGCGCGTCCGTCGACTGTCGACGACTGATCGAACGGCGCGTATTCGGACCCTCAACGATCAACTGCGCCAGACCGGCGCTGGCGGGCGCATGGTAATGACCGCCGGTGTCGCCGCGCTGCCTGCCCAAGAGCTTGGCGCCATTCTTCTGGCCATCGCCAACTTCGACGCATTCGACGAGAACAACGATCCATGGGGCCAGCACGATTGCGCTCTGCTGCACGTCGGCGATCGGCAGCTGTTTTTCAAAATAGACTACTATGACCGGGCGCTTTTGAACCTGTCGCCTGATGCCTCCGACCCGGCCGTTACCATTCGCGTCATGACCGTCATGCTGCCGGAGGAATACTGATGCCTCGGCTAGATTTAGCTTTTCGGATCCTTGGCGATCAAGTCGGCTGGCTCAAGACCCAACACTGTCGCAACCTTTTCGATGGTCTTGAGGCTGGCATAGTAGACACCTCGTTCAAGCGAGCTGACATATGTCCTGTCGATGCCTGCCTCGTCCGCAAGCTGCTCCTGCGACAGGCCTTTCGCCTGCCGGGCTGCCCGAAGATTTATTGCGAAGACCTGCCGTATGTCCATCCATCGGATGACAAGTCCTCGCGGTGTATTTCTCCACGGAGTATACTCGACATAGCCATTGATTTATCGCAATCATGGTCTGTGGCGCGGCGATCGATCGACAAGTCTTGGGGGTGGAAATGAAAATCGCAGTTGGAATAATCGGAATGATGCTTGGCCTTATCGTGTTGCTGCAGTCTTGCATGGTGGCGGCCGGAGGCGGATTGATGTCGAACCACGACCTCGCCGGTGCAGGCTCGGTCGGCTTACTCGTTGGATTTCTGTTTTTCGTAGGGGGCGCGTTTTCATTCGGCCTGCCGCTCGTGTCAGCCGTCGTATTCGTGCTCGGCAGCTTGCTCGCCTTCTTGGCTGCAAGCTCATTTCCAGACATGAAGATCTGGGCATTCGCTGACATCATCCTTGCAGCAATGTCCTACTTCGCATGGCGACGGCGCCGGACACACAGAGCGAGCGGCTCGGCCTCGCCCGTTCGGGACAAACCTTAATGACTGGCCACCAATGTTCACTGGCCGTCATGGCGGCTGTAGCTCTTAGCCTTGCGGCGTCGTCGGCGAGTGCCTTCAGCGCCGAAAGCAACGTCCTGCCTTATGGCCCGAAAGCGGCCATGACAGTCGTCATCACGGGTCAGTCTGGCCTTGATACGGACCACGCCGAAATCACCCTCGATAACACCAGCGCAAACGCCAAGGGGTTCTGTAGCAGCCAAAACGGAGAAACTGCTGAGTCATGTAGCCAAGATCAGTTGGCCACGGCCAAGATCCAGTCGAGCATCGTAGCAAATTGTTTTACAGGAAAGTTCACCAGTCCATGGGGCAACGGCTTCCAATTCAAGGGCCGCGCTGCCGATGGCGATTATTCCTACATCATTCAACCAGACGTCGTTCCGCACGAAGTGCTTGATTACAGAGCCAACTATGATGTGGCGATTGAGGCGTTCAAGGCGCTGTGTCCCGCCAGAGTTGCGCGAGCCGATCGAGAAGACGCCGTTCCTGAGGTTGCCGAAGAAATCAGTCCTGACGATGCCGAACAAGCTGCCCCAAACGTGGCTGAAGAATCCGTCACGGACGCCACTTTGAGTGGATCGACCTTCCGCGGCGTCCAGTTGGGAATGACAGAGGCCCAGCTTGCGCAATCGTTGGATCGTTCGTTCGCTTTAAGCTCGAAATGGACTGGCGCCGACCTGCAAGCGTTTGCCGCTCTTGCCGAGAGCATGAGCTCTGGCGAACCTACTGGCCAGATGCTGTTCATCATCAAAGGCCAACAGGCTTGCGGGCAGATCGCAATGCGCGACGGCGTTGCCGCTCGCCTGCGGTTCTATCAGTGCTACTTCGATATCGGCGGTGGGATGTCGATCGACGATTTCGCGCAACAAATCGCCGAGACGTACCGGCTCGAAGATGGCATGTCCGGCCATTGGGAAATGCGCGGCGATGGAGCGTACCAGTTCAAGTACACCGAGTACGTTGGCGTTAGGCAGGCGACGGCCGAGCGCTTCACCGCGTCGCTACATCAGATGGACAACAATCTGACGCTGACAGTCGAACGAGTTCCCCACGCCAACTTCGACTGAGACGCTCCGAGGGCCCTCGGAACTCAAGTGCGGCTAATGGCGTCTAGACGATCGACTTCTCTTTTCAGGTGATTGAGTGTTGCATAGCCAGAACGGCTCAATTGCAAAATTTCTATGATCATCCAAGCCACCCATTGGCTGAACTGGGCAACGTCTTTTTCAGTGACGTGCTGGTGGACGCCGCGATGGACTGCAAGCGATCTTAGATCGTACATGTCGCTGATTTGCTTCTTCAGCTTCCCGTATTCAGAAAAATGAACGAAACGAAACCCACCGTAAGTCAGTATGCTCGCAAGCCCAGACGAGACTGATTGAGACACCCTCTCTTTTTCAAGAGAGAAAAAGGCTTCGACGCAGCTCCAATATTTGACGATTCTCATGGTCAGCGGAGTGTCGCGGTGCGCATCTGAGAACCAGTAAATCGCCCTTTCGATTGCTTGCTCGACCTCTGTCTTGTTGCCTTTCTGTAAGTTCGTCGCCGCGAGCCCGATCATTCGCATCGCGTCAGACCTGTCCGACAACTCGGTATCTAGCGAAAATGGCTGTCCTCTTGGAGATCCAAAATGCGTGGTAACGTGACTGTCGGCTTGGCTCCAAGACATCCAAACTGAGCGACCCGGTGCATCCTCTGGAGTCATGCCCGTACCGATGCGAAACCCTGCAGCGCCATTCTCGTATCTAGCAGCGGCAGCGATTGCAATCAGGCCAACGACCAACACGGTCTGCTCTGAGAACAATCGTCGCGCCACTCTTTCAGTCGCGAAAGCTGAACCATGGAGCCACAAAGCGCCGGGCCGCGCCTGCAATATAGAAGGATCCGGGTGATTCTCGTAAGAGACGTTCGCCAATTTCAGGACAGAAATCGGACTTCGCAGTACCCTCATCGGGCCGAGACTGAATGAGTCCTCCGATTCCAGTTTTATGCCAAAAATTGGAACGATGAAGAAATGCTCGTGTATCTCGCCGGTGACCACATTAGATATGGCATCGAGGACCTCTTGAGGATTGTCAGGCATAAGAGCTTGAGATAGCCAATCCTGCACGGCGCTTTTCCATGCCCGCCAGATGTCCGAATAGTCTGCCTTTCCATCGAAATAATCGTGCCGAGACACCATCTCGACGATTTGCATGAATTTCTCAAATCCAAAATCAGTGAGGTATAGATGCTTGTTCTTTCTGATCCTAAGCTCCCTAGCGAGAGTTCTGTCGCGCGGTATCTCGCTTATGGATTTAGGAGCTATAAGTGACTTGGACTTAAATATGTCTTCGGCGCACGAGAATAGAATACGCAGTTCCTTAGGTGTGAATGGCTTCCCCATATTTCCCTTCTCAATGCGCTGAGCAAGGCCTCAGCGGCTCCCCTTAGGATAACCAGCGATGACGGAGGTCGCCTCAGCGTGGTAGATCACCCGTGCGAAGTTTCTAAGCCTCGCATCTGATGCGGTCTCAGCGCCGCAAAAGATGACTGTTGTCCAGTCATGATGGGCGTTCAGGGTTTGACGCGTCTGATACGTCTTGGCGAAACAGGCGGCGCGAAGTGGGTACGCCTCGGGTTGGCCGTAGCCAAACCGTTCGCCTGAATGCTTGAACTCTAGATGGACCGCGAGAATGCGGTTTAGAGAATTTCGAAAGAAAAAGATGGCATCCGACTCGAGTCCCTTACTATCGGGAATTCGACAAGTGCATCGACTATCTAAACCGCACCAGTAGTTTGCCCAGAAAGGCTGTATTGTAGGCCGCGTTCGCCAACGCACAGCGCGCTGTTCGTCTACGAGAGCGGAACTGCCGGTGTAAGTTGGTTCCGCCGACGTGCCCCTAATCAACCAATCTCTGACGTGTTGAGAGGTAAACACGCTCTCAGCAATGGCATTCAAGTAGGGTTGGGCTTTTCCCGAATATGCAGGCATAGGAGTTACCTAAATGTCGCTGCGAACATGAAACGTGTTGACAACGGGAAGGTTGGCATTACCGAAAATTGGACCGGCTATCGCGAGCCTTCTCGGTTCTTGAAAGCCTGTTCAATAGCTCCTTTGACTTGCGAAACGAGCGCTTTGTCATGTGACGACAGCACATGGACGTCGCCGCTGGAAGTGCGCAAGACCAGCGTCGATTTGGAGGGCAGCATCGTAGTTGCGAAACCTAAGCCGAAAAAAATGAGGACCCCCCACAGAAGGCCAGCTTTCATCCAAACATAAATGGAAAAGATAATCGCCACCAACATTAAAGCAGCACCGAAACCTCCGGCCTCCTGCTTAATGCTCACACTTCCAATGCTTGAAATTTGATAAGTCACATTCCCGAAGATAGCGGTTGCATCCGTGACGTGGATGCCTCCACTTGTGAAGTTGACCTTCTCCATGCTTCCCCACCTAGCTTTTCTGCCCTTTTGGACGGTGGAGCATTCTCACTTCCTTGCCAAGCGTTTTGTGACTTGTTGTTTGCGAGCGCTGAGCTCGTTTCCGTCACAGTTGCGCGGACGGGTTTTCCGGACTATTCGAAAAACGCAATCAATTGGGAGATGAAACGATGTCGGATGCTGCAGCAGAAACTCGTAACGCCGGTGTGTTGGGTTTAACTGCAGAGATTGTTGCGGCGTACGTGCAGAACAACCCATTGCCCGCGATCGGCCTTCCAGATCTGATTGCAAGCATCTACTCTGCCTTGATGGGAATTGGCCTGCCTTCGAAGCCGACAGAGCCTGAGCTTGTTCCCGCGGTGAACCCCAAGAGGTCCGTGTTCCCAGATTACATTGTTTGCTTGGAGGACGGAAAGAGGTTCAAATCCCTCAAGCGCCACTTGAATGTCCACTATGGGCTGGCGCCGGAGGAATACAGGTCCAAGTGGGGCTTGGCTCGAGACTATCCGATGGTGGCACCAAACTATGCTGCTCAGCGGTCCGCCCTTGCGAAATCCTCAGGCCTCGGCCGAAATGCGGCTGCAAATGCTGCCCCAAAAAAACCTGCAGCCAAAGCCAAGAAGCCTGCCGCGCGGCGGAAGACGGCTTAGGCCGGAACCTCGATGAATAGATCTGCCGCCGTTGGCGCTATCGTGTGGTTAAGCCTTATGGCCTGTCCTGCCGTGGCGCAGCAGACCTTCGAGGGTTACGACTGCACCTCAGACTGTTCCGGGCACCAAGCCGGATACGACTGGGCCGAGCGAAATGACATCTCGGACGCCGACGACTGCGACGGCAACAGCCAATCTTCAACGAAGGCTGTCAGGCTTACGTCGAGGAGCAACAGGCAGCGCCTGATGATGAAGTCCCCGCCGACGAAAGCGATGAGGACAGCGCCGAATAGCCGCTTGTCCGCAGCGGCCACCTACTCGGGTCGGTGACGGTTCTCTGTAAAATTCACCTTTCCGTCGTCGTCTACCTGAAATACTGAAATGCCGAGGTACTCGAGCGCTGGCGATATCCGGCCAAGATGTATGTCGAACCAGCGAGAAGATGGGATGCCAATGGCAAACCGCTCACCCGGAATGTCTTTCTGAAACCGCCATCCCGCGGTCATCAAGAACGCCGCACCCGTTCTCGACCAAGCGTCGTTCGAGCTATCGGTACCCGAGTACGCGCCGCCCTTTGCCTCAATCAGCCAACGTTGGCCGGTCTCAACACGTTTGGCAGCGATGTCATAACCGCGCGCTCCGGCCTTGATGGCGCTCACCTCCGAGAAGCCGTTTGCGTTTAGCCATTTCTCAATCGCGTCAACGACGCCCTGTTCCTTCATCGGCACGTTGTCCCCCCCTTTTTGACTGAGTGGGAACTCCTAGAGCGATCACGCATGTTCGTCTACCTCTCGGTATGTACACATCTCGTGCAGAGGATGATCTCTAGTTCCCGTTTCTGGACTTTTCGCTCAATTCAACGCACTCTCCTCCTCGGGAGAGATGGGATGGGGAAGTCTAGTCAGCCGTGGGCTCACCGGCGACCAAGGTCATGGTGGCCTTCGCTTGTGCGCGCTCGACTTCCTATTTCTTTAGCTCTGATTGGCACGGCGTCCCTCGGTTATGTCGCGACAGACGCCGGGCACTCACTTCCAAATGTTCATTACCCCGGCACGACAACGACCTCCGTCGTCGTGCGCAGGGTGGGCTGTGACATCAAGGGAAACATCAATGATCGCGGCGAGCACATCTTTCACGTGCCGGGTCAAGAATATTATTCGGCTACGCGCATAAACCCGGCGCGAGGCGAGAGATGGTTCTGCTCCCAATGGGAAGCGTGGTGGGCTGGGTGGCGGAAGGCCAAAGTATGAAGACAATAGGCAAACGGATCGGATCCCTAATCGCGATTGTGTTCGCGTTGTCCATCCTGTCGACGCAGCTGAAGGCGAGCCAATGCTTCGACATATCCAAAGGACAGCCGGAGCATCTTTTTGGCCAACTCACCTACCGGATATTCCCCGGATCGCCCAATTTCGAAGATGTGACAAAGGGAGACGAGCCCGAGCCAACCTACATACTCCGTCTTGACACACCAATTTGCCTTACCGGTGACGAGTTTGCGAACGAAGCAGAGCCGGTCTCAACTGTGCAACTCTCCGCTACAACCGCTACCGAGGCATTGCTACGTTCCCTCATCGGAAAGGACGTCGAAGTCCAATTGGTGGATCAGGCTGCGGCGATCACGGGCCACCATCATGCGCCTCTACTGGCGAGTGTAGTCGTGATCTCTCCCACCGAGGACATCACGGAGGAGTACGGAACTGCAGCTACCACGGTGAGGGCATTCTACTACGCCCTTGCAGACGGCAACGGTGATCAAGCCGCCCAATATGTCATTGCAGAGAAGCGCAATCGGGGACCGCTGTCTGCAGCGGCGATATCCGCATTTTATGGCAATCTCGACAAGCCGTTGCAACTCGTTAGCCTTGAACCACAAACCAAAGGCCGCTTTCTCGCCCGCTATACGTTTGAGCGCAAATCGCAAACTTGTCTTGGTCGTTCAGTCGTTCAGACAGTCCGAAGAAGCGGCAAGAACCTCATTTCTTCAATCCGAGCACTGGATGGCTGTTAGCGCCAGCCCTGTGATAGCACCCACTGCCCGCCCGAACATTCAGATCGAGCCTACTGCGTGTCGCAGGTTCCCTAGGAGCCTGTCCCCGTATTTGGGTGTGGAATGAGCGGTCGGCGGCGGGCTGCGCCTAGACAGCTGGATTACGGCGTGATTCTTTGGGGCATGAGCAAGACGTTTCGCCCCTGGCTGATCGATCAGCCGCAGCTGTTTCCGGCCTC
>NZ_JBFUEY010000049.1:0-11956 GCF_056403715.1 Mesorhizobium sp. P2_F5
GGCACCTTCTCCCCGTATAGGGTCGGGGAGAAGGAAGAAGCGCCAGCGCCCCACCCTCCCCTTGATGGGGAGGGTCGACGCGAAGCGGCGGGGTGGGGTGACGGCGCCGACGCCGGCGCCAGTCACCCCCACCCCCGAGCTGCGCTCGGGACCTCCCCCATCGAGGGGGAGGTAAAGCCTGCGCCGGTGCCAATCCCGCAGCCGGCGCCAGAGCCAGAGCCAAAACCCGTTCCCGGCAAAGTCACCGTCACCAAAAAGGTCGAGCAGAAGGCTGAGCCGGTCAAAGCGCCGGAACCGGCGCCGCGGCGTTCCTGGTTCCAGCGCATGCGCGACGGGCTCGCCCGCTCCTCGAAAGAACTCACCGGCAACATCGCCGGTGTCTTCACCAAGCGAAAGCTCGACGAAGAGACGCTGCAGGATCTGGAGGACGTACTGATCCGCGCCGATCTCGGCCTGGAGACCGCGCTCCGCGTCACCGATGCGCTGGCCTCGAGCCGCTACGGCAAGGATGTCTCCGACGCGGAAGTGCGCGCCGTGATGGCCGCCGAGGTGGAAAAGGTGCTGACCCATGTCGCCATGCCGCTGGAGCTCGACCTCTCGCACAAGCCGCATGTCATCCTGGTGGTCGGGGTCAACGGCACCGGCAAGACCACGACCATCGGCAAGCTGGCGGCAAAACTGACCGATGGCGGCCTGTCGGTGATGCTTGCCGCCGGTGACACGTTTCGCGCCGCGGCCATCGAACAGCTGAAGATCTGGGGTGAGCGGACCAAATCGCCGGTCATCGCCTCCAAGATCGGCGCCGATGCCGCCGGCCTTGCCTACGACGCTTTCGAGCGGGCCAAAGAGGCCGGCTCCGACGTGCTGATCATCGACACTGCCGGCCGGCTGCAGAACAAGACCGAACTGATGGCGGAACTGGAAAAGATCGTGCGCGTGCTGGGCAAGCTCGATCCGGAAGCACCGCACACCGTGCTGCAGACGGTCGACGCCACCACCGGCCAGAATGCGCTCAACCAGGTCGAGATCTTCCGCAATGTCGCTGGCGTCAACGGCCTGGTGATGACCAAGCTGGACGGCACGGCGCGCGGCGGTATTCTGGTGGCAATCGCGGCAAAGCACAAACTGCCGGTCTATTTCATCGGCGTCGGCGAACAGGTCGACGACCTCGAACCTTTCTCAGCCAGCGAATTCGCCAGAGCGATCGCGGGAGTGGCTTAAACCTATGAACCCACCCATCCTCGAACGCGACCCGTCCGACCCGCAGAAGAAGAAAGAAAGCGTCAATCCGCTGCTCAAGCTGGTGCTGGAGCTCGGGCCGCTGATGGTGTTCTTCTTCGCCAATGCACGCAGCGCATGGCTGGTACAGAAACTCCCCGTCCTGGCCGAGTTCGGTGGGCCGCTCTTCGTCGCCACAGCCCTGTTCATGGCCGCGACTGCGGTCGCGCTGGCCGCCTCGTGGTTGCTGATGCGCACTTTGCCGATCATGCCGCTGGTCTCTGGCGTGGTCGTCTTCATCTTTGGCGCGTTGACGCTCTATCTGCAGGACGACGTGTTCATCAAGATGAAGCCGACCATCGTCAACACGCTGTTCGGCGGCGTGCTGCTTGGCGGCCTGTATTTCGGCCGCTCACTGCTCGGCTATGTCTTCGATTCGGCCTTTCGCCTCGACGCCGAAGGCTGGCGCAAGCTGACCTTCCGCTGGGGCCTGTTCTTCCTGTTCCTGGCTCTTGCCAATGAAGTCGTGTGGCGGAATTTTTCGACCGACTTCTGGGTTACCTTCAAGGTCTGGGGCATCATGCCGATCACGCTTTTGTTCACCTTCAGCCAGATGCCGTTGATCCTGCGCCATTCGCTGGATGACAAGACCGAGAATGCGGAGAAAGCTGGCAAATAGAGCAATTCCAGGAAAAGTGTGAAACGGTTTTCCCGGGAAAAGCGCGGAGCGCTTCCCTTGGGAATTGCGTCGGAATAAACGGAGACGGCTATGGAATTCGTCACCACGCGCGACGAACTGAGGACGATCTACAAGACGCCGCGCCCGACCGACGCTTCGATGCGCAAGGAACTCAGGGCGCTCGACGGCCACTGCCGCTCCTTCATCGGCAAAAGCCCCTTCGTGCTGATCGGTTCGGCCGACAACGCCGGCAATGCCGACGTGACGCCGAAAGGCGACAAGCCCGGCTTCGCGGTTGTCCTCGACGACAAGACCATCGCCATCCCCGACCGGCCTGGCAACAACCGGCTGGACACGCTGGAAAACATCCTGCTCAACCCTTCGGTTGGGCTGCTGTTCCTCATCCCCGGCATGAACGAAACGCTGCGCATCAATGGCGACGCCCGCATTACCGTCGATGCGGGTTTGCGCGAGCGTCTCGCCGTCGACGGCAAGCAACCGCAAAGCGTCGTTGTGGTGAGCGTCAAGGCCGCTTACATGCACTGCGCCAAGGCCTTCATGCGCTCAGAATTGTGGAAGCCGGACAGCTGGTACGACCGCGCGACATTGCCGACGCTCGGCCAGATCCTGTCCGACCAGATGGCGCATGCCGAAACTGCCAGTGACTTCGACCGCTCGCTGGACGAGGCCTACAGCAAGACCCTGTGGTAGGTTCGGACACGATTCGCTCGTCCCGGTTCCCTTGCCCGTGATCGACATCCTTGCCATTTCCGGCAGCCTGCGCGCCGCCTCGACCAATTCGGCCTTGCTCGCCTCTGTCGCGCGCAACGCGCCGCCCGGGTGCCGCGTCACGATCTATGACGGGCTTGGCCTCCTGCCGATCTTCAATCCCGACGACGAAGGCGAGCGCACGCCAGCCGAAGCCACGCGGCTGATCGAGGCCGTCACCAGCGCCGACGGCGTCATCGTCTCCTGCCCTGAATATGCGCATGGCGTGCCCGGCGGCATGAAGAACGCACTCGACTGGCTGGTCTCGCGCGACGCCGCCGTCGGCAAGGCGGCCATGCTGGTGCACGCCTCTGGGCGCTCGCTCTACGCCCGCGCCGCGCTGGCCGAGATCATGCGGACGATGTCGTTCGCGCTTTGTGAGGACGCGGTGCTGGAGATCGCATTGCTCGGCAAGAAACCACCGGAGATAGAGAATATTCTGGCGGAGCCAACGAATGTGCTGGCAATGCGCAGCGCGGTTTCAGCCTTCGCCGACTTTGTCCGCGGTCGGTGAGGGAGCCCTACCCCTTTCGCAACGTCTCGACATCGGTCCTGCCGACATACCAGTCGCGCGCGTTGATCTCTTCGAACACCACCCAGACGTCGTCATTGCCGAGCCCGGTTGCGTCCATGATGGCGGCCGTGACCTTTTTTGCGATGTCAGCCTTCTTGCCCGCCGGATCGGCGGCGATCACTTCCTTGACGATGCGGATGTTGACGAATGGCATGGCGTCCTCCCCTTGAATTGTGTCTGATATTGCCACTGGCAGACGGCTTCGAGATCCGCTCCGGCGAACCGCTTGGCGGTGGTTCCGGCAGCCGCAGCGCAACGGGCGCCGCCGGCATGCGCAGAAACGCCATCAAGGGCCGCCAGAGAAGCGTTTCCAGCAGCCTCAATAGGTCTTGGCCCCGTTCACCATCAGCCGCACCATGTAGAGCGAGGTCGTGCCGGCGATGTAGAGGCAGTTCAGCTTGTTGCCGCCGAACACGCAATTGGCGGTCACTTCCGGCACCTTGACCTTGCCGATCAGCGTGCCGTCGGGATCGTAGCAATGGATGCCGTCGGCGGCACTGGTCCAGATGCGGCCGGCCTCGTCGAGCCGGAAGCCGTCGAACAGGCCGGACGTGCAATCAGCGAACACGTTGCCACCCGAGACCTTCTTGCCGTGCTTGCCGACAGTGAAGACCCGCATATGCGCCGGGTTCTGCGCGCCATGGGTGCGGCCGGTATCGACGACATAGAGCTGGCTTTCATCGAGCGAGAAGGCAAGTCCGTTCGGCCGGACCATGTCGGTGATGACGGCCTCGACCTCGCCGCTGTCGGGATCGACCCGGTAGACATAGCAGGCGCCGATCTCGCTCTCGGCCTTGTCGCCCTCGTAATCGGTGTCGATGCCGTAGCTCGGGTCGGTGAACCAGATCGAGCCGTCCGAGCGCACCACGACGTCGTTGGGCGAATTCAGCCGCTTGCCTTTCCATTTGGCCGCGATGGTGGTGACGGAGCCGTCATGCTCGGTGCGGCTGACGCGGCGGCCGGAATGTTCGCACGTCACCAGCCGTCCCTGCCGGTCGACGGTATTGCCGTTGGAATTGCCGGAGGGCTGACGGAACACGCTGACATTGCCGTCGGTCTCGTCATAGCGCAGCATGCGGTTGTTGGGGATGTCGGACCAGACGACATAGCGGCCGGCGGCGAACCAGGCCGGCCCTTCCGCCCACTGACACCCGGTGAACAGCTTTTCCACCTGCGCGTTGCCGTTGAACAGGCGCGCGAAACGCGAATCGAGAATTTCGTAATAATCTGCGGTCGCCATGCATTTCCTCCCGGCATCACGTGACGCGCGGATCAAGCCAGCCTGCGAGCGAGATGGCAAGATGGCGCATGCGCAATTTGTAAGACAAAAGGCACACGGCCAGCATTGGCTCGCCAGCCTGTCCGGCCGTGCATGGTGCTGTTAGCGCTGCATTAACCCGCTATGCGTTCTGTGCAATGGTGCATTGCAACATCTTCTTTTTGCATCGC
The DNA here is from genome assembly GCF_056403715.1 of Mesorhizobium sp. P2_F5. Taxonomy (NCBI): domain Bacteria; kingdom Pseudomonadati; phylum Pseudomonadota; class Alphaproteobacteria; order Hyphomicrobiales; family Phyllobacteriaceae; genus Mesorhizobium; species Mesorhizobium sp. P2_F5. The sequence continues at coordinate 4,689 of NZ_JBFUEY010000049.1, forward strand.
ACCATTCCTATGTCATGCTGTGTACAGTCAAGGGAGGAACAAATTCGCCGCAACATGCGGCATGAAAGGACCCTTGCTATGGCTTTTGACAACCTCTTCTCCCGCGCGCGCACCAGCATGGCCAAGCGCCGCCACTACAACCGCCTCGTCGCGGAAATAGAAAACCTGACGAGCCGCGATCTGGCCGATCTGCGCGCCGACCGCTCGGAAATGCTCTACCAGGTCCACAAGCAGATCTACGGCTGAGCTTTCAGACGGCAGCGGGGCACCACCCCCTCACCCGGATTGCCAAACCGAATGGCAAGAGCAATTCGGGCAATCCGACCTCTCCCCAAGGGGAGAGGAGCTGACTTGCACCAACGCCTCTGTCTCTTCTCCCCTCGGGGGTGAGGCGTGGTCCGCGCAGCGGGCGAAAAGCCAATTGCTTGGCTTTTCGAACAACGAACGCCCATAGGGCGGTGGTCGTGTAGCGGCTGGATGAGGAGGCATGGCGCCGTCGCCTAATCCGGCGCCGCCAGTGCTTTCTCGATTTCCGGCATCAGCAGTGTTTGCGCTGACTCTCCGGTCAGCGGCCCGACATGCTTGTAGGCGATCTTGCCATCCTTGCCGATGACGAAGGTTTCCGGCACGCCATAGACGCCCCAGTCGATCGCGGTGCGGCCGGCTTCGTCGACGCCGATGGCCTGGAACGGATTGCCGAGATCGCCGAGGAACCGGCGCGCGTTTTCCGGCTGGTCCTTGTAGTTCAGCGCCGCAAGCGTGAAGCGCTTGTCCTGCGACAGCGCCAGCAGCACCGGATGTTCTTCCCGGCACGGCGCGCACCACGACGCAAAGACATTGACCAGCGTCACCTTGCCGGCGAACGCCTTCGAATCCAGCCCGGGCAGGTTTGACCCTTCCAGCGCCGGCAGATTGGTCTGCGGCGCCGGCAGGCCGATCAGCGCCGACGGCACTTCCGCCTCATCGCGCCCCGACAAAAGCTGCAACAGGAACAATCCGGCAAGGCCGAGGAAAACCAGCAGCGGCAACAGCACGATCAGGCGGCGGCGCGGCGGCGTCGACGTTTCGCTTTCCGTGCTCATGGTTTGCTGGTCCCGGTGCTGGCCTTGTCCGAACGTCGCCGCACGCCGGCGGCTTCGAGTTCTGCCAGTTCGCGCTTGCGGGCGCGCTGGTCGAGCAGGATCCAGCCGATCAGTCCGGCCAGCACGATCGCCGTGATGCCATAGGCGGCGGTGACATAAAGGGCGTGTGCGCTCATGCAGCCCGCTCCCCTTCCGCCGTCACTTCGCCGTGCTCGATCATGGCCTTCCCATAGCTTTGCAGCTTTCTTAGCTTTGCGACTTGGGCTTCGCAATTGGCCGCGGCGCCGCAGCGGCCACATCAATCCGTTCCATGCCGCAGCGCCAGCGCTGCTGCTACCGGCCCCAGCACGGCAAGAAACAGCGTCAGCGCGGCAAGAATGAGGAAGGGCTGCAGGAACGGGTCGGGGTCGGCCACCGCGCCGTAGCTCGCCGACACGCCAAAGATCAGCACCGGAATGGTCAGCGGCAGCACCAGCACCGAAATCAACAGCCCGCCGCGCGGCAGCGCCACCGCCACCGCCGCACCCACCGCCCCAATGAAGGTTATGGCCGGCGTACCGACCAGCAGCGTCAGCGCCGTCGCGCCGATGCTGAGCGGCTCCATGTTCATGAACAGGCCGAGCAGAGGGGCAGCGACCACCAGCGGCAAGACGCTGCCCGCCCAATGCGCCAGGCACTTCACCAGCACCGTCAGCGCCAGCATGTGGCGGTCATTGCCGAGCACCAGAAGGTCGAGCGAGCCGTCCTCGCGGTCGGCCTGGAACAGCCGGTCGAGGCCGAGCAGGCAGGCGAGCAGGGCGCCAATCCACAGGATCGCCGGGCCGATACGGGCGAGCAGCTTCAGATCCGGTCCGACCCCGAAGGGGATGGTGGCGATGACGGCGAGGAAGAAGATGACGCCGGTAAGCGCCCCGCCGCCGGCGCGGACGGAGAGGCGGGTGTCGCGGAGGAAGAGGGACCACATTACGATGTGGTCCCTTCGCAAGGTTTGCGTTCCTTCGCGCCCCCCTCTGTCCTGCCGGACATCTCCCCCACAAGGGGGGAGATTGGCAGCTTGGGCCGACCGCCTAGCTTTGCGACGATAGCGATTGGCGAAAGCCGTCGCGACAGCTGATCTCCCCCCTCGTGGGGGAGATGTCCGGCAGGACAGAGGGGGGCGCCGTAGAGGGCCGACATCAGACGGTCTCCCCCATCACCAGCCCCTTCGCCCCCTCGATCCCCAGCGGCAGATGCGTCGCCGCAACGATAATCCCGCCCTCCGCGCAGTGCTTCTCCATCAACCCCGCGAATCGCACCTCCGAAGCCTTGTCCAACCCCGCCGTCGGCTCGTCGAGCAACCACAACGGCCGGTAGCTGACCAGAAGCTTTGCAATCGCCGCGCGCCTCCTTTGCCCGGTCGACAGATACCCGAACGGCAGATAGCCGATGCCGCTTAAGTCCACCGTCTCCAGCGCCTCTTCAACACCCAACGGACCGTCGCCGTTGAAATCGCGCCAGAAGCGCAAATTCTCCGCCACGCTCAGCGCCGTCTTCATTGCATTGAGGTGGCCGAGATAATGGACAGCCGAGGCGATCGTCGGAAACGTCTCGCCGCCGCCCTCGATGCGCACATCGCCTTCCGCTTTCGGCAGCAGCCCGGCGATGACCCTGAGCAGAGTCGATTTGCCTGATCCGTTCGGTCCGGTGACGACCAGCGCCTGGCCCTTCTCGATCGCAAAACCGATGCCGGAAAAGACCTTCTCGCCGCCGCGTTCGCCGCCCAGATTTTCGGCAATCAGCCGCATGCCTGCCCGTCCCGAAAACTTTACCGCACGATAGCTGCCGCATCGCACAAAATTGCCTGTCGCCTGTCTAGAACTATTCCAGAAAATTCTCTATATGCGGGTCATCCGTGCCAGCGGTCGGCACGGGAACAGAATTTGCGCCGAACCAGCGCACGCGCCGCCTTGAACGGCTCGGGTTGCTTGGGAGCGGACAGCGGAAATGGCCGTACCCGCACCTTTGCGCGTGATTGCATGCCCATCGGCGTCCGTTCCCTTTCAGGCTGAACAGACAAGGACGGACCGCACGTGTCAAAATCCCTCGACAGTTTCAATTGCCGCCGCACTCTCACGGTGGGTGGCACCGACTATGTCTATTACAATCTGGTTGAGGCCGAGAAGAACGGCCTCACCGGCATCGCCCAGCTGCCTTATTCCATGAAGGTGCTGCTAGAGAACCTTTTGCGCAACGAAGACGGCCGCTCCGTCACCAAGGAATCGATCCAGGCGGTTGCCGGGTGGCTGACCGACAAGGGCACCGCCGGCGTCGAGATCGCCTATCGCCCAGCCCGCGTCCTGATGCAGGACTTCACCGGCGTTCCGGCGGTGGTCGATCTCGCGGCGATGCGCGACGGCCTCAAGGCACTCGGCGGCGATCCGCAGAAGATCAACCCGCTGGTGCCGGTCGACCTCGTCATCGACCACTCGGTCATCGTCGACGAATTCGGCACACCGATGGCCTTCGCCAGGAATGTCGAGCTCGAATATGAGCGCAACGAAGAGCGCTACAAGTTCCTGAAATGGGGCCAGCAGGCGTTCCGCAATTTCCGCGTCGTGCCGCCCGGCACCGGCATCTGCCACCAGGTCAACCTTGAATATCTCGGGCAGGTGGTGTGGACCAACACCGAGGACGGCGAAACCACCGCCTATCCCGACACCTGCGTCGGCACCGATTCGCACACCACCATGATCAACGGCCTTGGCGTGCTCGGCTGGGGCGTCGGCGGCATCGAGGCCGAGGCGGCGATGCTCGGCCAGCCGGTCTCCATGCTGTTGCCGGAAGTCATCGGCTTCCGCCTCACCGGCAAGCTCAAAGAGGGCGTCACCGCCACCGACCTGGTGCTCACCGTCACCCAGATGCTGCGCAAGAAGGGCGTCGTCGGCAAGTTCGTAGAGTTCTTCGGCCCCGGCCTCTCCAACATGACGCTGGCCGACCGCGCCACCATCGGCAACATGGCACCCGAATATGGCGCCACCTGCGGCTTCTTCCCGGTCGACGGCGAGACCATCCGCTACCTGACAATGTCCGGCCGCGAGGAAAGCCGCATCGCTCTGGTCGAGGCTTATGCCAAGGCACAAGGCATGTGGCGCGACACCGGCTCGGCCGACCCGGTCTTCACCGACCTGCTCGAGCTTGAACTCAGCGAGGTCGTGCCGTCGATGGCCGGCCCCAAGCGCCCTGAGGGCCGCGTTGCGCTTGAAGGCATTCCGGCCGGCTTCGCCAAGGCGATGGAGACCGAATACAAGAAGGCCGCCGAAATCCACAAGCGTTACGCCGTCGAAGGCACCGACCACGATCTCGGCCATGGCGACGTCGTCATCGCCGCCATCACCTCCTGCACCAACACCTCGAACCCGAGCGTGCTGATCGGCGCCGGCCTTTTGGCGCGCAACGCCAACCGGCTCGGCCTCACGCAGAAGCCGTGGGTGAAGACCTCGCTGGCGCCTGGCAGCCAGGTGGTCGCCGAATATCTCGAAAAGTCCGGCCTGCAGAAGGAGCTCGACCAGATCGGCTTCAACCTCGTCGGCTTCGGCTGCACCACCTGCATCGGCAATTCCGGTCCGCTGCCGGCGCCGATCTCCAAGACCATCAACGACAAGGGCCTGATCGCTGCCGCGGTGCTCTCCGGCAACCGCAACTTCGAAGGCCGCGTCTCGCCCGACGTGCAGGCGAATTACCTCGCCTCGCCGCCGCTGGTCGTCGCCCATGCGCTCGCCGGCACCGTCACCAAAGACCTCACCACCGAACCACTCGGCGAGGGCCGCGACGGCAAGCCGGTCTACTTGAAGGATATCTGGCCGAGTTCGGCCGAGATCCAGGAGTTCATCGAGAAGAACGTCACCCGCGAGCTGTTTGCCCGCAAATATGCCGACGTCTTCAAGGGCGACGAGTACTGGCAGAACGTCAAGGCGCCGGAAGGGCAAACCTATGCCTGGGACGACAATTCGACCTATGTGCAGAACCCGCCCTATTTCGCCGGGATGACCGCCGGTTTCGGCAAGATCGGCGATATCAAGGGCGCGCGCGTGCTCGGCCTGTTCGGCGACAAGATCACCACCGACCACATCTCGCCCGCCGGTTCGATCAAGGCCGCGTCGCCGGCCGGCAAATACCTCACCGACCATGGTGTCGGCGTTGCCGACTTCAACCAGTACGGCACGCGGCGCGGCAACCATGAGGTGATGATGCGCGGCACCTTCGCCAACATCCGCATCCGCAACCACATGCTGGGCGAAAATGGCCGCGAGGGCGGCTACACCATCCATTACCCGTCGAAGGAAGAGGAATCGATCTACGACGCGGCGATGGAGTACAAGAAGGAAGGTGTGCCGCTGGTCATCTTTGCCGGTGTCGAATACGGCAACGGCTCGTCGCGCGACTGGGCTGCCAAAGGCACCAATCTCCTCGGTGTCCGCGCGGTCATCGCCCAGTCCTTCGAGCGCATCCACCGCTCGAACCTGGTCGGCATGGGCGTCATCCCCTTCGTCTTCGAGGAAGGCACGTCGTGGGCCTCGCTCAACCTCAAGGGCGACGAGATGGTCGAGATCGACGGGCTGAGCGCCATCAAGCCGCGCCAGACCATGATCGCCAAGGTCACCTATGGCGATGGCACGGTGAAGAACGTGCCGATCATCTGCCGTATCGATACGTTGGACGAACTCGACTACTTCAAGAACGGCGGCATCCTGCAATACGTGCTGCGCGATCTGGCTGCGTAGGGAATAGGGCGTAGGCAGTAGGGAATAGGGGCTTCCCTACTGCCTACTGCCTACTGCCTACTGCCTAGTCTTGCCAAAGCATTGACTGCCCTGGTCCAAAGTTCCGTCCTGTCCGCAGTAAAGACCGGCCGGGCTCAGCAAAGTTTCCCACAAGCTCTTGATGCCGTTCTGCGGATCGAACCGGGCGGTGAAGTGCTCCGCCCGTAGCGGCCATACCCGCGGTTGCAGCGGCAAAAATTTCACCGCAACGTGACTTCCCGTTGACTGTCGCTTCTGCCACAAATCTGGGCAACCAGAACAAAGGCCGGCGTCACCGGCGGGAATCGGAACGACCATGATACCTCGACAGCCTCTACGGCTTGCGGCTTTTGCGCTGGCCTTCTCGGCGCTTGCCGGGACCGGGTTTGCCGAGGAGTCCGGCACCACTCAGGCAGACAAGCCGCAGACCGACAAGCCCCTGGGCGTGGTCGAGCTGTTCACCAGCCAGGGCTGCAATTCCTGTCCGCCGGCCGACGCTTTCTTTGCCGAGCTGGCGGCCAAGGACAACGTCGTCGCGCTCGCCTACCACGTCAATTACTGGGACTATCTCGGCTGGCAGGACACGCTGAGCAACAAGGACAACACCGACCGGCAATATGACTATATGCGCGCCTTCGGCACGCGCTCGGTCTACACGCCGCAAGCCGTCATCAATGGCCGCAGCCATGTCAACGGCGCCAGCCGCAGGGAAGTCGACGGCGCGCTTGCCCGCATGGAGAAGTCGGGCGAAGGCATGCGGGTCAGCGTCAAGGTCAGCCGCACCAGCGACCGCGTCATGATCGATGCCGGCGACGCCGGCAGCGGCCCGACCGACGCCCATGTCGTCATCGTCTATTTCGAGCCGCCGCAGACGGTCACCATCGCCAAGGGCGAGAACACCGGCCGCAGCATGACCTACTGGAACGCCGTCTCCGGCATCCAGACCGCCGGCATGTGGCACGGCAAGGCGCAGCGCTACGAATTGCCGATGACCGAGATCGCCAAGAAGGGCGGCTGCGCCGTGCTGTTGCAATCCGTCGGCAAGGACGGCCTGCCCGGCCCGATTTTGGGTGCCGCGTTTATTCACAAGCCGTAAGAGGCTGGCGCCGAAACGCCCCTCAGGTCGTCATCCTGGGGCGAAGCAGGAGCGAAGCTCCGTCGCGAAGACCCCAGGATCCATGCCGTGCCATCGGCCACGCACGAAAAGCGGTCTAGAATTGAGACGCGTGCGATCAGGCTGTCTGTTTGAGACAGTTACACTAAAGCGTGTTGCGATTAATCGGCCTCATATCCGGCCGCTTTGAAGAAGTTTCTGCATTCGGTTGGCTCGAACAGATGGCAGATATCGCCGAGAGCCTCGCAGAGTGCATCGAAGCTTCTGGCCGCCTTCTTTCGCAGCCTCGCCTTG
>NZ_JBFUEY010000050.1:0-11357 GCF_056403715.1 Mesorhizobium sp. P2_F5
CAACAAGCTGGCAGGAGCACAAAGATCGATGACACCGGCCTGATCATTGTGACACAACCGCGGCTCGATCGGACGCACTCTGTCATCCACGCCAGAATCCCTGCCGACCCAGATCGCCTCGGCGGGTCCCATTACAGAGTCAGGCTCCTAGGGCGCGCTTTGGCCAGCTTTCCGAAAAAACGTCACAAAGCGGCGCTTTCGCGCCGCAGTTGACTTGTCCAGCGGAGTGATTATCTCGGCTGAGACTCCCTTCAGGTGACCAATGACCAAGCTGACCTTCATCGCCCATGACGGCACTTCTTTCGATGTCGAGGCCGAAAACGGCTCGACCGTCATGGAGAATGCGATCCGCAATGCGGTGCCGGGCATCGAGGCCGAATGCGGCGGCGCCTGCGCCTGCGCGACCTGCCATGTCTATGTCGACGAAGGCTGGACGGCCGAGGTCGGCGAGCCGGAGGCGATGGAAGAGGACATGCTGGACTTCGCCTATGACGTCCAGCCGAACTCGCGCCTGTCCTGCCAGATCAAGGTGCGCGACGCGCTTGACGGCCTCGTCGTGCGCGTGCCCGCCCGCCAGGGCTGAACCAACTTCTTTCGGATTTTTACCGCCGCCGCTTGGCAGCGGACCAATGCTCATGCAGTCTCGCCCCAGTTTTGGCAATGAGGCTCGCCTGGCATGACCGATGTAATCAAGACGGACGCACTCATTGTCGGGGCAGGGCCGGTTGGCCTGTTCGCCGTGTTCGAACTTGGCCTCTTCGACATGAAGTGCCATTTGATCGACATCCTCGACCGGCCCGGCGGCCAGTGCGCCGAGCTTTACCCGGAAAAGCCGATCTACGACATTCCGGGCTGGCCTTCGATCTCGGCGCAAGGCCTGGTCGACAAACTGCTCGAGCAGATTCACCCGTTCAAGCCCGATTTCACCTTTAACCGCATGGTCTCCAGCCTGGAGAAGCTCGACGACGGCTCATTTCGGGTCACCACCGACGAGAATGAGGTGTTTGAGACCAAGGTGGTGGTTATCGCCGCCGGCGGCGGCTCGTTCCAGCCCAAGCGGCCGCCCATTCCCGGCATCGAGGCCTATGAGGGCAAAAGCGTCTTCTATTCTGTGCGTCGCATGGAGGATTTCCGCGGCCACGATCTCGTCATCGTCGGCGGCGGTGATTCCGCGCTCGACTGGACGCTGAACCTGCAGCCAGTGGCGAAAAGCGTCACACTGGTCCATCGCCGGCCGGAATTCAGGGCGGCGCCCGACAGCGTCAACAAGATGTACGCCATGCAGGAGATGAAGCAGCTGGAGTTCCGGGTCGGCCAGGTGAGCGGCCTAACCGGCGCCGACGGCCAGCTGGCGTCCGCGACCATCAAGGGCGGACCTGACGGCGACATCGAGGTGCCGTGCACCCGCATGCTGCCGTTCTTCGGTCTGACCATGAAGCTCGGCCCAATCGCCGAATGGGGGCTCAACCTTCACGAGAACCTCATTCCCGTCGATACCGAGAAATTCCAGACATCGGTGCCCGGTATCTTCGCCGTCGGTGACATCAACTGCTACCCCGGCAAGCTGAAGCTTATCCTGTCGGGTTTTCACGAGGTGGCGCTGATGGCGCAGGCGGCCAAGCGCATCATCAGCCCCGGCGAGCGCATCGTCTTCCAGTACACGACCTCCTCGACCAGCCTGCAGAAGAAGCTCGGCGTGGTGGCGTAGGTAGACCTGCCGAGCCGAGCTTCACTCCACAAGGCCTGCCGCCTCGGTCTCGTCGCGGCCACGCAACGACTTCTCCGGCATCAGCGCCAGCGTGATCAGCGACAGGACGAGCGTGATGGCCGCGGCAAGGAAGATCATCATGAAGGGTGTCGCTGACACGATCTGTCCGGCAGCCGGCGCGCCTTCGCCGGCAAGCGGCAGGCCATAGCCGAGCGCGACGGCGCCGAGCATGGCGACACCGAGCGCGCTGCCCAGCGAACGCAGGAAGGTCAGCACGCCGGTGGCGACGCCGAGATGCGCGCGGTCGACGGCGTTCTGCACCGACACGGTGGCCACCGGGAAGGTGGTGCCGCTTCCAAGCCCAATGCAGATCGTTAGCAGCTCGACCACCAGCAACGAGGCGCGGCCGGCGACCAGGCTGAGCACGCCGAGACAGATAATGGCGAAGACAACGCCGACCATGGCGATGCGTTTGTAGTGGAAGAAGCGCGGTATGGTGCGGCCGCTGAACGTTGCGCCGGCCACCGTGCCGAGCAGCAGGCCGAGCATGGCGATGCCCGACTGGCTGACCGAGAGGCCGATGATCGACTGCAGATAGACCGGCAGGTACACGGACAGGCCGATATTGGCGGCCTGCAGCAGGAACATTGACGCCGTGCCGGCAAGCACGATCGGATTGCTCAGCACTTCAAGCGAGATCAGCGGCTCGGCCGCACGCATCAGCCGCAGCGCAAACGCGCCCCAGAAGACCGCCGAACAGGCGAGCAGGCCGAGGATCTCGCGCGAGGCCCATGGATAGGCGCTGCCGCCCCAGTTGAGCGCCAGTAGAAGTAATGCCGTCGCCACCACCAGAAGCAGCGCACCCAGGGCGTCGATGCGATGCCGCTTTGCGGCGACCGGCAGCTTTCGCAGCGGCTTGTTGATGATCGCCATGGCCACCAGGCCAAGCGGGATGTTGATCCAGAAGATCAGCGACCAGTGCAGATGTTCGGCAAATCCGCCGCCGAGCAACGGTCCGGCGATGCTGGCGACTGCCCATGTGCCCGAAATCCAGGCGGCATAACGCGCCCGCTCGCGCGGCGGCACCAGGTCGCCGATAACGATCTGCGCCAAGGCGAACAGGCCACCGCCGCCCGCACCCTGGATCGCCCGGCCGATGACCAGCACGAACATGTTGGGGGCCATGGCGCTGACCAGCGATCCCGCGAGGAAGATCAGGATCGCCGCATAGACCGTCGGCCGGCGGCCATGGACGTCGGAGATCTTGCCGTAGAGCGGCGCCATGGCGGTCGCCGTCAGGAGATAGCCGGTCACGATCCACGGCAGATAGTCGGCGTGGCCGAGCGAACGGCCGATGGTCGGCATGGCTGGCGCGACGATGGTCTGGTCGAGCGCCGCCAGGAGCATCGACAGCAGGATGCCGGCGATGATGACGTTCTTCTCGCTTTCCGTCAGCGGCGCGGTGGGCGCCGCCAAAACCGGCTTGTCGACAGCCTGGTCCATATCAGTTCATCCACAGTGTCTGCGAGCGATTGCGCGGCGCCAAATGGCCGCTCCGCTATACGCCGCCTCAATTGGTCTTGATCTCGTGTTTCGAAGCTCGCGTCTTGCGAGCCTGACATATGTCGTCCCGTATAGGCCGATTTCGACCCTTGCCCGAAAATTTTCTGGGGCTGGCCTCATGTTTCGGCAGGATTGGCTTGGTATCAGTCCTGTGTTTCAGCCCGGTGGAAGCTGGCCGTTCTCGACGCGCTGCATGCGGTAGCGCAGCAGCCGCAGAATGCGGCTTTCGAAGTTGACGCCTTCGACGCGGTCGAAGCGCAGCTGGTCCTGGTCATGCCTGGCGAGCTCGGCCGCTGTGATCTGCGCCGCCTTCGCCTTTGCCTCGGCGCAGGTCTTTTGCGGGAAGCTGGCGTTCAGCGCGTCCTCAAGCTGACGACCGTGGTTCTTGGCAATCTCGACATGGCGCTCCTCGTGGCGCTTGATGTCTGCCGACAGCGTATCCCAGAACAGCCTGACATCGGAGTCGGCCTTGCGCGGCCGGCGCCATTCCGGAAGGATGACCTTGACCTTGACGGTGACGGCGGCCTTGGCGATCCGGCAGGACTCAGCGGTCTGCGCGTAGCTGATGCGGGTGGTGAACGCCATCTGCGTGGCGCCCGGATGCCGCATCCCGGTGCTTTTCACCTCGGGTCCATGCTTCGACAATTGCGTCTCGATGTCATCGAGCGTGCTGCCGCCGATGGCAAAATAGCTGTAGGTCTTTACCAGATTGGCCGCGCCCGCCGGCAAAGCGGTCAAAGCCAGCATCAGGGCGCAGAGCAGGGGTCGCTTCATCATGTTGCCTCTTCACTCACCTTGCTTTACGGCCGTTGCCGGCGCAACGGAATTGATCTTCCACCGATCACGCATCGTTGATGGATTGCAAGCGCTCGATGAGCCACATGGTTGAAGGACAATGACGACAAGGCGATGGCAACTGGCGCATGGGCGCCATCTCGACCTTGGCGAGGAAGCCATAGTGGTCGGCATTCTCAACGTCACGCCGGACAGTTTTTCGGATGGCGGGCAGTTCGTCACGGCTGAACAAGCGGTGGCTCAGGCGCGCCGCATGGTGGAAGAGGGCGCTGCCGTCATCGACATCGGCGGGGAATCGACGCGCCCCGGCGCCTCTCCCGTCACCCCTGCGGAAGAACAGGCCCGCATATTGCCGGTGATCGCCGCACTCGCCGGCTCTGGTGAAGCCCTGATTTCGGTCGACACCTATCGCGAGGAGACCGCCCGCCTGGCCGTCGCCGCGGGTGCGCATATCGTCAACGATGTCTGGGGCTTGCAGCGCGAACCGGGCATTGCCCGCGTCGCCGCCGAGACCGGCGCCGGACTGGTCATCATGCACACCGGGCGCGAGCGTCAAAAGCTGCCCGACGTCATCGACGACCAGTTTTTCTTCCTCAAAACATCGCTGGAGATTGCCAGTCGCAGTGGCGTCAAGGACGACCAGATCGTGCTCGACGCCGGCTTCGGCTTCGCCAAGGAGACGGCGGAGGAAAATCTCGACCTGATGGCGCGGTTTTCCGAATTGACGGCGCTCGGCTTTCCCTTGATGGCCGGCACTTCGAGAAAACGCTTCATCGGCACCGTAACCGGCCGCGACGCCGCTGAGCGCGGCGCAGGGACGGCAGCCACCAGCGTTATCCTCAGGCTCAAGGGCGCCGATCTGTTTCGCGTCCACGATGTCGCAATCAACGTGGACGCGCTGGCCGTTGCCGATGCTATGCTGGCGCGTGAAAAGCCAGGATGCTGAGCCCAGGACACTAAGAAATGTATGTCATCCGTATGAAGAACTGCGCCTTCTTTGCCCGGCACGGCGTGCTGGACGAGGAGGAGGCGCTTGGCCAGCGTTTCTATGTCGATGCCGAGTTGACGGTCGAGCCCAGCCGTCCGTTGGAGGATGATTCCATCGAGGACACCGTCAATTACGGCATCGCCTTCACGGTGATTGAAAAGATTGTTACTGGACATCGCCGTTTCCTGATCGAGGCGCTGGCGCTCGAAGTGGCGAAGGCGCTGACGGCGCGGTTTCCGCAGATCAGGAAGGCCGAGATCACCGTGCGCAAGCCGAACGCGCCGGTACCCGGCGTGCTCGATTATGTCGAGGTGACCGTTGTCTGGCCCGAATAACACGGTCTATCTCAGCCTTGGCGGCAATCTCGGCGATCCGGCGGCCTCGATGGCCACGGCGCTGCGCCTGCTGGACGCCGACGAGAGCACGCGCGTCATCGCCGTCTCCTCGCTCTACCGCACGCCACCCTGGGGCAAGCTCGACCAGCCGGATTTCCTCAACGCCGCCGCCGAAATCTCGACCGCGCTGGCGCCAAGGGCGCTGCTCGACCTCTGCCTTGAGGCCGAGCGCAAGCTGAAGCGGGTGCGCGAGGAGCGCTGGGGGCCGCGCCTGATCGACATCGACATATTGGTGTTCGGCGACCGCGTCATCCACGAGACCGGGCTGGAAGTGCCGCATCCCCGGATGCTGGAGCGCGCCTTCGTGCTGGCGCCACTGGCCGAGATTGCGCCGGAGCTGGCCGTGGGCGGCCGCAGCGTCACCGAGCGGCTCGGCGCTGTCGATACGTCAGGCATAGAGCGGCTGTCTTCCGGCCGCGACTGGTGGCTTAGCTAACCGGAAAAGCCGCCGTCATCGAGAAAGGCCTGTTCGTCCACCGTCGTCTGGCGGCCGAGCATGCGGTTGCGGTGCGGAAAGCGGCCGAAGCGCTCGATGATGTCGCGGTGCTCGACCGCGTATTTGATATACTCCGGCGCGTTGGCGGTGGTGAGCTCAACCGATCTGTCCTGGTCGGCGGGCAGTTCGGAATGTTCGTAAGGCAGGTACAGGAAGACGCGCAGGTCCTCTTCCAGCGCAAGGTCATGGCTGGCCGCAATCGCTTTGGCGGCAAAGTGCCTTGCCAGCGGATCGGTGGCGTACATGTGGCCACTGCCGCGAAAACAGTTGCGCGGAAACTGGTCGAGCAGGATCATCAGCGCCAGCGAACCTTCGGCATGCTCCGACCAGGCATCGCACTCGCGCCGCGCGGCAGCAAAGTGCAGGTCGAGAAACCGGCTGCGAAAATCCGCGTCGAAGGCATCGTTCTTCTCGAACCATGCATCTTCACCGGCTTCGCGCCAGAATTTGGTGACGGCGAGCGGGCGCTCATCCAATGCGGTCATCAGCTTTCCCCTCGGTCGGCGGGCTCGGGTTTGTGCAGCACGCCGGCGGTCTCTTCGTTCAGCGCCTGGCCGGTCCGGCGCGGCGTGGCGAGCGGCGTCGGGATCGGCGTGCCGATATTGCCCCTGAGGAAACGCTGGCCTGCCCGAATGCCTTCCGCCAGCTGCGTTTCGAAGCGGGCATTGTCGCGGCGGCGCACATCCTCGATGACCTCGGCGACATCTTCCGGGTCGACACCCAGCGCCTCGAGCGCTGAGCCGCCGAAGACCAGCGCCGATTCGAAGGTTTCGCGCAGCTGGAAGTCGACCCCGGCGCGAATGAGCTGCAGCGCGGTGCCGCGGTCGTAGGCGCGCGCCAGCACCGTCAGCAGCGGGAACTCTGCTTTGATCAGTTCCGCCATGCGGACGGCGGCATCGGCCTTGTCGACGCAGATCAGCACGGCGCGCGCACGGCCAGCACCCGCGGCGCGCAGAATGTCCAGCCGCGTGCCGTCGCCATAATAGACCTTGAAGCCGAAATCGGCGGCGGCCTGGATCATTTCGACATCATTGTCGATGATCGACACGTCGATGCCGCGCAACAGTAGCGGCTGGCTGGCGATCTGGCCAAAGCGGCCGAAACCGATGACCAGGACGCTGCCGGTGAGGCCGTCGGCGATGTCAACGCCTTCGAGCGACTGCTCGTCGCGCGGCGTCAGATATTTGAGCGCAATGATCGCCAGCGGCGTCAGCACCATGGAGATGATGATGATCGCGGTCAGCGTCGCGTTGGCCCGACTGTCGATGATGCCGACGGCCGCCGCCGCGGAATAAAGCACGAAAGCGAATTCGCCGCCTTGCGCCATGAACACGGCGCGCTCCAGCGCCTCGCGATGGCCGCTCTTCAGCATACGGGCGACGAGATAGATGCCGAGCGCCTTCATCACCATATAGGCGACCACATAGATGGCGATCAGCCGCCAGTTGTCGACCACCACATGCAGGTCGAGCGACATGCCGACGGCGAGGAAGAACAGGCCGAGCAGGATGCCGCGAAAAGGCTCGATGTCGGCTTCCAGCTGGTGGCGGAAGGTCGATTCCGACAACAGCACACCGGCCAGGAAGGCGCCCATCGCCATCGACAGGCCGGAAAGCTGCATGACCAGCGCCGACCCCAGCACCACCAGAAGCGCCGCCGCCGTCATCACTTCGCGCGCCTTGGCGTCGGCCAGGATGCGGAAGAACGGATTGAGCAGATAGCGGCCGGCCACCACCAGCCCGACAATGGCGCCAAGGCCGATGCCGACCTCGGTCAGCCTTTGCTGCAGGGTCATCTCGGCACCGCCCGGCGCCAGGAAGGCGACCAGCGCCAGCAGCGGCACGATCGCCAGATCCTCGAGCAGCAGGATGGAAACGATGCGCTGTCCCTTGGGCGACGCCATCTCGCCGCGCTCTTCGAGAAGCTGCATGACGATCGCCGTCGAGGTCAGCACGAAGCCGGCGCCGGCAACGAAAGACTGCGCGATCGGAAATCCGCCGGCGAGCCCAACACCGGTGAGCAGCAAGGCGCAGACGCCGACCTGTAAGGCGCCGAGGCCAAAAATCTCGCGGCGCAGGCCCCATAGCCGCGACGGCTGCATCTCCAGCCCGATGATGAACAGGAACATGACGACGCCGAGTTCGGCGACATGCAGGATGGCTTCCGATTCGGAAAAAATGCCAATACCGAACGGGCCGATGACCACGCCGGCGGCGAGATAGCCGAGGATCGAGCCCAGCCCCATCCGTTTGAAGATCGGAACCGCGACGACGCCTGCGGCAAGCAGCGCCACCACCTGAATGAGATCGCTGCCCGATGCTTCCGCTGCCATGCCTCTTGTCCCTCTGTCTCGCAGCACTCCTTGCATGCAGTTGGAGCGGGAGGCAAGGGCGGGAAGCCTGCCAAGACGGGTAGGGTGCCGTCGCAGCGATTCCCCTGGTGGAACAACCGTCTCCGCTTGCCTGCCGGACGTTCGGCATCTATATTTGCCAAATGCCTGACTATTCGTCCCGCCCGTCGTCGCCACCACACATCCCGATGGATGCGCTCAGCGAAGTTCTGCAGGACTTTCGCTTGAGTGGTGTCAACTATGGCCGCTGCGAGCTCCGACATCCATGGAGCATAGATTTTCCGCAACAACCGCTGCTTCGGTTTCACTTTGTCGGCCAGGGTCCATGTTGGATTCATATCGAAGCCCAAGGCTGGCAGGAGTTGCGCGACGGCGATCTGGTGCTGCTGCCGCAAGGCACCGCCCATCGGCTGGCGAGTGCGCCGGATGTTGCCGGCGACTCGCTCGATGGTTGCCAAGTGATCAAGTTGGGAGGCAACGTCTGCGAAGTGGTGCGGGAAGGAACGGGCGCGACAAGCTCCCTTTTCTGCGGCTCGATGGCCTTGGGCTCCTGTGCGCTCAACCCATTGATCACGTTGATGCCGCCTATCATCAAGGGTTGCGACGTGGCCGGCAATGACCCGGTCGTCGGCCCTTTGCTGGCGGCCATGACGGCGGAGGCCGCACACCCGCAGATGGGCAGCGCCACGATTCTGTCGCGTATGGCGGATTTGCTGACGGCCCGGCTCATCCGCTGCTGGGTCAATTGCAATGGAGCTTCGACCACCGGTTGGCTCGCTGCCATCCGCGACCCCCATATTGGCCGCGCTCTGGCAGCCATGCACCGAGACCCCGGCCACAACTGGACGCTGGGAAGCCTGGCCGGCGTGGCAGGCCAATCGCGCTCGATTTTCGCCGAGCGCTTCAGCGCTGTGTTGGGCGAGGGTGCTGCACGCTATCTCGCCCGCCTGCGTATGCAGCTTGCCCGCGAATTGCTGGGACAAAACGGCTTGTCGGTTGCCGAGGTGGCTACCCGTTTGGGCTATGATTCCGAGGCATCCTTCGCTCGCGCGTTCAAGCGCATCACCAATGTCTCGCCCGGCGTTGTGCGCCGCACAATTCCCGGACGAATAGATATGAATTTCGGATTTTAAGGTACATATCATCCGGGTGGACTCGTCTATGAAGATCTCCAAACTTTGGAGATCCTTCAGTGACTGACACAACATTACAGCTTGAAGACGCTGCGATTGTCCTTGATGCCGATGCACCAGCAGCGTGGAGCGCGGCCACCTGGTTCGCGGTCATTTCATTGGCGGCCACCAGCTTTGCCCTGGTGTCGGCCGAATTCCTGCCGGCAGGTCTGTTGACGCCAATGGCGCGCGATCTCGGCATCAGCGAGGGAACGGCCGGACAGGTCGTCACCGCCACCGCTTCCGTTGGCGCAGTGACGGCCATGTTGAGCAATGTTCTCATCGGCCGATTGAATCGCAAGACGGTGCTGGTTGGCCTGATGGCCTTGGCGGTCGCTTCCAATATTCTTGCAGCGTTGGCGCCTAATTTCTGGCTGTTGTTGTTAGGCAGGGCCGGGCTGGGGATCGCTCTCAGCGCTTTCTGGGCACTTTCGGTTGCCGTCGTAGCGAGGCTGGTTGGCGCCAATGCGACAGGTCGAGGCATGGCCATCGTCACCCTCGGCGTCTCGCTCGCCACCATTGCCGCGCCGTCGATGGGTGCATTGATCAGCGACTGGCTGGGATGGCGCAGCGCCATGGCCATGACAGCGGGGCTGGCCCTGGTTGCCATGCTGCTGCAGTTTCTCAGCCTGCCGACCTTGCCTGCAAGCGCAAGCAATAGTCTTGCCGACGTATTTCGGCTGACGCGGCGGCGTGGCATTCAGCTCGGCATGCTTGCCATTGTTTTGCTGATGACCGGGCATTTCGCCGGATCCGTCTATGTGCGGCCCTTCCTCGAACACGTGACGCTGCTTGCAACCGGGCCGATTGCTCTCGCTCTGCTCGGATTTGGCATCGCCGCCGTGATCGGCAACATCGCCGGCGGCCGCTTGGCCGACGCCAATATCCGCATGGCTCTCGTGGTGACCGCCGTCTTGATGGCGTTTGCGGCGCTGGCATTGGTGCTTTGGGGCGTGCACGTCGGCGCTGCCTTCGCGTTCGTAACGCTTTGGGGCTTGGCCTTCGGCATGGGGCCGGTTGTGCTGCCGACCAATCTGTCGCGTGCGGCACCCGACGCGCTGGAAGCGGCGGGCAGCCTGATGGTCGTCTCTTTCCAGGTTGCCATCACCATCGGCGCGGTTGTCGGCGGTTATGTCGTGGACAACTACGGCGCCACGGCCCCTTTGACTCTCACCGCCATCCTTGCCGCATCGACAGCTTTGCTGGCGCTGCTTCAGCCTCGCAGCTGAACCCTGCTTCAACAGACGCGGCGGCCTAACTCCGGGCCGCTGCTATGTTGCAGCCGCGTTACACAAGTTTATGCAGTTCTCGCGTTGCGTTTAGCCGCAATCGGCGGCTAAGGGACGCTCGGCTTCGGCCGTTGGAAGGCAGCAACGATCAAGTTCTGCCTTTGTGAGGAGATGACTGACATGAAGAAGTTTTTGCTCGTTGGCGTGGGTGTCGCCATGCTTGCCGCATCTGCCTGTTCCAAGGCGCCCGAATGCACGACCGAAATGCTGACCAAGAAGGCTCAGGATGTGACGACCGCCCTACAGGAGGCGATCACCAAGGATCCGTCCAAGGCGGCCGATCTCACCGCCAAGGTCCAGGCGGTCACCACCAAATATTCCGGCGCCACCACGGCGGCCGAGGCCTGCAAGGCTTATGACGACGTGCTTGCCGCCATCAAGGGCTGAGCGAAGCGCTGATCTGGTTGCTTTAAAAAGAGGCGGTGGCCATTGGCTGCCGCCTCTTTTTTTACGTTTAAAGCGTGTTGCGATTAATCGGCCTCATATCCGGCCGCTTTGAAGAAGTTTCTGCATTCGGTTGGCTCGAACAGATGGCAGATATCGCCGAGAGCCTCGCAGAGTGCATCGAAGCTTCTGGCCGCCTTCTTTCGCAGCCTCGCCT
>NZ_JBFUEY010000051.1:0-1972 GCF_056403715.1 Mesorhizobium sp. P2_F5
ACCGAGCCGGACACCGCGACGCCGCCGGGCTTGGCGATGCTTTCGATGCGCGCCGCGATGTTGACGCCGTCGCCATAGATGTCGTTGTCCTCGAAGATGATGTCACCGAGATGGACGCCGATGCGGAATTCGATGCGGCGCTCCTCCGGTACGTCGACATTGCGCTCGCGCATCCGGCGCTGGATGTCAGCGGCGCAGGCGACCGCGTTCACCACGCTCGGGAACTCGACAAGCATGCCATCGCCGGTGAGCTTGACGATGCGGCCCTGGTGTTCGGCGATCTTGCCGTCGGCCATCTCGCGCCGATGCGTCTTGAGCGCCGACAGCGTGCCGGCTTCGTCAAGCCCCATCAGGCGGCTGTAGCCAACGACGTCGGCGGCAAGGATGGCGGTGAGCCGGCGTTCCATTGCTATCTCGCAAGCTCCAGCACCGTCTGCCAGCGCGGAAGGCTGTGCAGCAGATCAAAATCCGAGTCTTGCAGAACCCACGCTTTCATTTCGTGGTTGGCGCGCGGCATCACCCTTTCGAGCATGTCGAACACCCGGTCGAAATCACCGAGGAAGCAGTGGAAGCAGGCAAGGTTGTATTGGGTCAGGACATCGTCGGGGTCGATCGCGAAAGCGCGCGCGGCCCACTCCTTCGCTCGATCGAACTCGCCAAGTCCGGCGAGCGCGTTGGCGCCGAGGTAGGCAGGTCGGGGATTTTCCGGATTCCTTGCAAACTCGCGCTCGGCTCGTTCAACACCCCTGCGAGCCGTCTCCCCTTGTTCCTGATGCCGTCCCAACGTGCGATAGATCTGAATCAGCAGAAGCAGGGATTGGTAGTCGTTGGGGTCTATCTCGGCGGCGCGCTCCCAGTGGACGGCGGCCTTTTCGAGCTTTCCCCGCGCATAACAGCTGCGGGCGTAGAAATAGTGGGCTTCGAATAGGTTGGGATTGCCCGCGATCGCCTGCTCGAATTCTCGGTCCGCTTCGTCGTACTGCTGGCCGACCGAGAGGGCCAGTCCGCGCGAGGCATGCGCTTCGGCCAGTCCGCTTTCGATCTCGAGCGCCTTGGCGGCGTTGGCCAGTATGCCGTCGAGCGACACCTCCTCGCTGTAGTCGAGGAACAGGAAGGAGTCGCAATCGGCGCTGCCGGCATAGGCGCGCGCATAGAGCGGGTCGAGCTCGAGCGCCATCGTGAACATACGTCTGGCGAGCCGGTAGTTCAGCTTTGTGCCGCGGTGGAAAAACTCACGGCCTCTCAGATAGTAGGTGTAAGCCTCGACACTCTCGGTCGGCGACGCCTCGATCGCCTTCTTTTCTTCCGGCAGCAGCCTGACCTTGAGCTGGTCGACGATCGTTTTTGTGATCTCGTCCTGAATCGCGAAGATGTCAGTCAGGTCGCGGTCGTAACGATCGGCCCACAGATGCGTGCCGTCCTTGCCGTCGATCAGCTGCGCGGTGATGCGCACGCGCTGGCCGACCTTGCGCACGCTGCCTTCAAGCACCGTTGCGACATTGAAGCGCCGGCTGACATCCTGCACGTCGACAGACTTGCCCTTGTAGGTGAACACCGAATTGCGGGCGATCACCGACAGGCCGGAGATTTTCGAGAGATCGGTGATGATGTCTTCGGTGATGCCGTCGGAGAAGTATTCCTGCTCCGGGTCGCCGCTCATGTTGTTGAACGGCAGCACAGCGATCGAAGGCTTTGCCTTGGCAGCAGGCTCAGCCTTGACCTGCACTGCCGTTGCAGCGGGCAGCGGCGGTCGCGCGCCTGCAAAGAGGTCGACGTTGTAGACTCGAACCGGCCGGTCGATGTTCTTCAGAGTCTGCTCGCCGGTGTCCTCGAAGGAGAGATCGAGCCGGTTGCCGACATTGTCGCGGACCGAGCCGGACACCGCGACGCCGCCGGGCTTGGCGATGCTTTCGATGCGCGCCGCGATGTTGACGCCGTCGCCATAGATGTCGTTGTCCTCGAAGATGATGTC
>NZ_JBFUEY010000052.1:0-1528 GCF_056403715.1 Mesorhizobium sp. P2_F5
CTAGGAGCCTGACTCTGTAATGGGACCCGCCGAGGCGATCTGGGTCGGCAGGGATTCTGGCGTGGATGACAGAGTGCGTCCGATCGAGCCGCGGTTGTGTCACAATGATCAGGCCGGTGTCATCGATCTTTGTGCTCCTGCCAGCTTGAGGATGTTGTGGACGGTGCACAGCATTGCCCATTCGGCGGCGACCTTGTTCAGCCCTCGCATCAGGAACTGGCGGAAGCCGCGGGCCTGTTTGATTTGGCCGAAGACGGGCTCGACGGTCTGCTTGCGCAAGCGATAGGGATTGGCAAATCCGTCCCGGCGCAAGCGCTCGCGCATCTGCTCCACCTTCACTCCGAGGCCTTTGCCGCCGTCGGCGGCCGCCTCGCCATGCTTCTGCCGGCCCGTCGCGATGAAGGCCTCGATCTCGCGGTCCTCCATGGCCTGGATATTGTCTTGCGAGCAATAGCCGCTGTCGGCCGATATCTGGGTCGGCTTGGCGCCGGTGTTGGCGATCACCGCGTCGATCATCGGCACCAATTGGCCGCTGTCGGCGGCGCAGTCGCTCAGCCCATGGGCGAGGATCACCTGGGCCTTGGTGTCGACGGCCGCCTGCGCATTGTAGGCCTGCACAAAGCCGTCGCGGCCCTTCATGATGCGGCTTTCCGGATCGGTGAAGTTGCGCTGCGCCTTGTCCGACGGCGTGCCCGCTTCCCGCTTCGGCTTGCGCCCGCCGCGATGGCGCTTGGGCTGTCTGGCCTTCTCTTCGGCCTCCGTCTTGGCATCGACCTCCAGCGCCGCCATCGCCTCGCGGATCTTGGCGAGCCGCCGCTTCTTGTCCGCCATCCAGTCGGGCGTTTCGTCGCCGCGCCGGTCGCCACCGTGCACGGCGTCCTCCTCGGCATCGGTCGCATCGGCGGTCTTCAGCCACCGCTCGACTTCCGCCGCCAGCTCAGGTTCCGTCTTCTTCATGCGTTGGTAGCTCATCGCCTTGTGCTTGGAGGCATTGGCCTTCATCTTGGTGCCGTCCAGCGCAACATGGCCCAGTTCGACGAGACCGGCCGCCTGACACAGCCGCAACACCTGCACGAACAGTCCGGCCAGCGCCGCCCGATGGCGGCCGCGGAACTTCGAGATGGTGCGGAAGTCCGGCCGGTTCAGCGCCGTCACCGCCATGAAGTCCACCCGCTCCTCGCACGCACGCGCCAGCCGACGCGACGAATAGATCCCGCGGCTGTAGCCGTACAGCAGCAGCGCCGTCATCATGCGCGGATCAAACGGCGGATAGCCACGCAGTTCTCCATAGCTGGCGAAGATCGCCGACAGGTCCAACCGCTCACACACCAGATCGCGGACAAAGTGCGCCACATGCTCGGGCGGCACGAAGTCTTCAACCGAGGCCGGAAACAGCTGCGGCTGATCGATCAGCCAGGGGCGAAACGTCTTGCTCATGCCCCAAAGAATCACGCCGTAATCCAGCTGTCTAGGCGCAGCCCGCCGCCGACCGCTCATTCCACACCCAAATACGGGGACAGGCTCCTAG
>NZ_JBFUEY010000053.1:0-1369 GCF_056403715.1 Mesorhizobium sp. P2_F5
CTTCTCCTTCTCCCCGTCACTATACGGGGAGAAGGTGGCGGTGTCCGACCCGGATAGATAGGTAACAGAATGGACCGATAGCATAGGTGACAGTTTTCTCCCTCGCCGGAGGACCGGCGATGGTTTGGCGAGAGACTGGCATCATGGACGAGCGGCTTCGGTTTGTTGTGGAGTGCCTTGCTGGGGATGAGACGATGACGGCGCTTTGTGCGGCCTACGGAATCTCACGCAAGAACGGCTATAAATGGCTAGGACGCTATCGGGCATTGGGTCCGGAAGGTTTGCACGATCTGCCGCGAGCACCGCTCAATCATGGCCGTGCGACAGCTCAGGATCTGGTTGAGCGGATCGTCGCGGCCAAGGAGACGCATCCGCTGTGGGGTCCCAAGAAGATCGTGGCACGGCTCAGGCGCACGGCTCCCGAGTTCATGTGGCCGTCGGCCTCGACGGTCGGCGCGATCCTTGCGCGGCATGGGCTTGTCAACGCCCGCAGGCGACCACGGCTGCGGGCCTGCGGCAATGGACCCTGGCCAAAGCCGCTGGAGCCGAACGCGGTGTGGACTGGCGATCACAAGGGCTGGTTCAGAACCGCTGACGGGTGGCGTTGCGAACCCTTGACGGTGATGGATGCATCAAGCCGCTACCTCCTGGCGCTCGAAGCGACGGGGTCTACGGCCGATAGCGAGGCGTGGCCGGTGTTCGAACGGCTGTTTGAGGAGCATGGCCTGCCGGATCGCTTCAGAAGCGACAATGGCCCACCCTTCGCATCGGCCGGCGTCACCGGACTGACGCCGCTTGTCGTGCGCTTCATCAAGCTTGGCATCACGCTGGAGCGGATCGCACCTGGCAAGCCGCAGCAGAATGGACGCCACGAGCGCTTTCATCTGACCATGTTGCCAATGGCCGAGGCGCCGCAGGCCAACAGAGTGGCCCAAGGCCAGACCTTCGAGGCCTTCCGCCACAGCTACAATGAGGAGCGTCCTCATGAGGCGCTGGGCATGGATACGCCGGCACAACACTACCGCCCCTCGCAGCGCGCCATGCCAAGAACGCCACCAGAGCCCGATTATCCGGCCGAGGCTGCGGTCCGCCGCGTACGCCACAATGGCGAGATCCGGTGGAATGGCGGCTTCATCTATGTCTCGCAAGCATTGGCGGGCGAACCGGTCGCTGCCTCAGAGACCGAGGATGGACAATGGGCGCTCTCCTTCCATGCCCATCCACTCGGCATCATCGACACAAGGCGTATGAAGCTTGTCCGCCGCAGCGCCGCGCCAATCAAACCGCTTGGCGCTGCGACGGACGCATAGGGGGAGAAGTGTTACCTATGTATCCGGTTCAAAGTGTTACCCATCTATCGGCTGGACAC
>NZ_JBFUEY010000054.1:0-1291 GCF_056403715.1 Mesorhizobium sp. P2_F5
GCCGTAAACGTCGCAAATCTTGACGTATTCAGCCGGTTCCGGCTCGGCGACGACGACGGCGTCGGCGGCGCGCGCACCGGAAACTGCGATCAGGGCCGCAGCGGAGCCGAGAAGAAGGCTCTTGATGTTCATTTTCTGACCTCCAGTCAGAATCGAACGGAGTTGCCGAGCAGTCGACAGGCGTTTCGGTCATAATACCTTGTTATTGCTATATTTTATCGGGGAAAAGCGGGATTTTGCGACTGACTTGCGGCCGTTACCACAGGCGCCTGTTGGCGAAAGCGTGCCCCGAACCGGATTTGAGATAACGCTCGAATGAAGCTGCCCTGGCCTGATTCGAGAAGGCCATATAGGTCACAACCCGCCATGGTAGGAACTTGGACGTATGGCTGGATTTCCCCGTATTGTGTTCGGCGAGCCGTCGTTTCAAGTCAGACGTTATGCCGACATAACGTTCGCCTTTCGAACCCTCGCTCTCAAGCAGGTACACGTACCACACGAGCCGGCCCTCCTTCGCCAAGGCTTCGGAGGGCATCCTCTCCGCCATCCTGCTTCGCACGAATTGTTGGGCCTGTCCTGCGAAGCTCGAAGAGCGAAGCAGGATGGCGGAGAGGATGGGATTCGAACCCACGAGAAGCTTTTGACCTCTACTCCCTTAGCAGGGGAGCGCCTTCGACCACTCGGCCACCTCTCCGTTGCGCCGCTGGATAGAGAAAAGCGCCGGCACAATCAACAAGCCGGCGCGATAATCGTTGAAAAATCCGCATTCGGCCGAAGCGTGCTCGTTCGCCATGCGGCAATTCTGCGGCAGCTCGTAGACCGGCGAGTCGGCGGCGTGGCCGCAATTTCGGCCGGCGATCGCCGGATTCGGCCGTATTGCGAGGCCCAGGCCAAGGCTTCCGGGCCCCTCGATGGTTAACGAGAGCTTTCTGACTGAGGCCAAATCGTGTCATTTGTGCAACAACGCCAGGGGATAGCGCCCGGATAGCCCTTTTGCCGGTACGATCGTGGTTGAACGCCGCCGCCTCATGGGTAATGTCGAATTCGAAGGAGCGGCGCGGTGCGCATCTTTTTCGGTAGTGGGGATGGGGCAGGGAACGCTGTCCTTCAG
Organism: Mesorhizobium sp. P2_F5; assembly: GCF_056403715.1. Lineage (NCBI taxonomy): Bacteria > Pseudomonadati > Pseudomonadota > Alphaproteobacteria > Hyphomicrobiales > Phyllobacteriaceae > Mesorhizobium > Mesorhizobium sp. P2_F5. Next base: position 1,112 of record NZ_JBFUEY010000054.1, read on the forward strand.
CAAAGAATACCCAGACCCGTTTTTTAACTTTTGACTGGAGGTCAGAAAATGAACATCAAGAGCCTTCTTCTCGGCTCCGCTGCGGCCCTGATCGCAGTTTCCGGTGCGCGCGCCGCCGACGCCGTCGTCGTCGCCGAGCCGGAACCGGCTGAATACGTCAAGATTTGCGACGTTTACGGC
>NZ_JBFUEY010000055.1:0-1163 GCF_056403715.1 Mesorhizobium sp. P2_F5
TCGTCATCAACTCTGAGGAATCGCGGCGTCTCGAAGCCTTGCGTTTAGGGTGACGACGATCTTTCGCATGACGGCAGCGATAGCCACCATTGGCTTTTTGCCGTTGGCGATGAGGCGTTTGTAGAAGGCTGCGAACTCGCCTTTTCCGGCAGCTGCGCGCAGAGCCGGCATGAAGAGCGCGGTTCTGACATCAGGCCGGCCCCCGCGGATTTTGCGGTAGCCGTGTTTTTGACCGCTGTCATTTGGATGCGGCGCGACGCCGGCAAGGGCTGCAGCCTTGCGGCGTGTCATGGAGCCGAGTTCAGGCAAGGTAGCCAGAAGCTTGGCCGCTACGATCGGGCCTAAACTGTCCATGGCCGTGCAGACGGCTGCTCGGTGCTTGAGAGTGCTGCTGTTGGCAATCAGTTCGCATATCGCGGCATCGATAGCTTGGATCTGACGCTCGACGGCTTTGATCACGGCCTCGAAGGAGGTCGCAAGACGGCGGCCGCCAGGTGCCTTGGCGCGGTTCTTCTCTGCGACCTTCATGGCGATGAGTTCCTGGCGGCGGCGCACCAAGGCGCGCAAGTCTGTCTCATCGGGATCAGGAGCTTGCCAGAGGTCCAGCTTTGCCCAGCGTTCGCGGCCGTAACCGCTCAACATCCCGGCATCGATGGCGTCGCTCTTGCCGTGCGTGCCGTAGGAGCGGATGAAGCTCTTGACCTTGAGCGTGTCGGCGCGATGGCAGGCGATGCCGGCGCGCAGGCACTCTTCGAGCAACAGGCCTTCATGGCCGCCTGTCGGCTCGCATACGACAAGGTCTATGTGTTTGTAGCCCTTCAGGAAGGTGCGGATCGCTCTGCGCTGATTGGCGATGGTGCGGGTGGTTGTGCCGTCAGAGACGGTGATGGTGTCCTTGGCGATGTCGAAGCCAAGGCACAATTGCGGTTGTTGATGCAAAAAGGCCATGCTGGTGGTATCCTTGTCGGGCTTCGGATTGTTTGCGGGCGTGGCGCAAGCCAGCGGCCAATCAACTCTCCAAGCGATGGCGGACAAAGACGGCAGGGACCTTGATGACGTCGGGTGTTGCCCGATCCTAGGGACGGTCGCCTGCCGCCGGGACTGCTGGCTGTGATGGGCCGCAGTCCCGGCCGCCAAACTAACCGATCCTTCTCAAACAATCC
>NZ_JBFUEY010000056.1:0-1134 GCF_056403715.1 Mesorhizobium sp. P2_F5
GGGGAGAGCGACTGTCTTGTCAGTCAAGCGGTTTGCCATGGTTTTTGGTCCCGGATCATTGCGTTGAGGATTGTGAGCAGCTTTCGCATTGTTGCGACGACGGCGACGATCTTGGGTTTGCCGGCGGCGACGAGACGATCGCGGAAGAGCTTGAGGACGGGGTTGTATCGAATGGCAACGAGAGCGGCCATGAACAACGCTGAGCGTACGCTGCTTCTGCCGCCGCCAATGAAGCTCTTGCCGCGCCAGACACCGGACTGTCGCGTGAAGGGGGCAAGGCCGGCGAGCGCCGCAATCTGGCGGCGGTCGAGGCTGCCAAGTTCAGGCAGTTCGGCAATGAGGGTTTTCGCCACGGTTGGCCCGATACCGGGCATGGAGGTCAGCAAATCCTGGCGCACCAGCCATGATGGCGACTTGCGGATATGACCATCCATATCCTCGTTGACACTGTCCAGCTCACGCCTGAGCGCCGCCAGCAGCCGCTTGATGCTCTTCTGGGTCTGCCTGGCGGTTGCGGCTCTGGCACGGTTCTCCTCTGCCACGATCATGGTCACGATCTGTCGGCGCCGGGCGACAAGGTCGGCCAGCAGCCGGGTCTCGGCGTCCGGCAGAGGACGCAGTTCGGGCCGCATGGCGGCCGCAAAGGCGGCAATCACCGCAGCATCTATGGGGTCGGTCTTGGCCCGCTTGCCGAGCGCGTTGGCGAACGCACGCACTTGCGCTGGGTTGACGATCACTACCGGCAGACCAACTGCCGACAGCTCGACCGCGACCAACGTCTCCAGACCGCCTGTCGCTTCAAGCGCTACGCGCTCGGGCTTCAGGGCATCGAGACGGCCTCTCAGCCGCGCGATACCCTCGCTGTCATTGGAAACACGAACACTCTCGCCCGAAGGCAGGATGTGCACGTCCAGCCAGTCCTTCGAAACGTCGATCCCCACAAAATGCGCGTCCATCTTGTCCCATCCTTGCCTAATCGGGCTTCGCTTGCGGCCCAGGCGACTGTTCGGGTTCGATGGAACGGCGGACGAAGAACCAAGCTCTCCCACGGGCTTCCTGGCCCAAAGATGCGTCGGCCTCTCGTCCGCCACCGCATCCGCCATCATAACGGATTCGGCAAATGACAAGTTACAA
>NZ_JBFUEY010000057.1:0-1048 GCF_056403715.1 Mesorhizobium sp. P2_F5
TAAAGCGTGTTGCGATTAATCGGCCTCATATCCGGCCGCTTTGAAGAAGTTTCTGCATTCGGTTGGCTCGAACAGATGGCAGATATCGCCGAGAGCCTCGCAGAGTGCATCGAAGCTTCTGGCCGCCTTCTTTCGCAGCCTCGCCTTGAGTTTTGAATAGGCCATCTCGATCGGGTTGAGGTCGGGCGAGTATGGCGGCAGGAACAGGAGCCAGGCGCCCCTTTGGCGAACCAGTTGCGCGGCGCGCTCGTTCTTGTGGAAGCCGACATTGTCGAGAATGACGACATCGCCGGGCGACAGTTCGGGAGCGAGCTGCGTTTCGACGTAGCGTTCGAAGATGGCGGCATTCATCGGCGCGTTGACGATCCATGGCGCGACAAGACCGTGGCATCGCAACCCGGCGATAAAGGTCTGCGTCTGCCATTTGCCGAATGGTGCATGCGTCCTGAAGCGCTTGCCCTTCGGCGCCCAGCCTGTGCGTTTGGTCAGCTTGGTGTTGGTCGACGTCTCATCGATGAAGATCAACCGCGTCAAAGCCTTGTTGAAGAAGCGCTTTCGCCGCCCCATCCATAGTTCACGCGCCTGGCGCACGTCGGCCCTCTGCTGCTCGCTGGCCTGTAGAGTTTTTTTTATGACTGAGCCCCAGGCGTTGGAGCAGGCGCCCGACGTTGGAGCGGTGCACGCTCACCCCGCGCTCCTCCAGTTCGACGCAAAGCTCATCCAGCGTCAGTTCGCCGGTCTCGGCCAACCGCAAGCGGACAAACTCGGCATACGGCTCAAGCTTTCCGCCCCCAACATGGCCCTGCCGGCGGGCTTCAAGCGAACCGGTCTGCCGGCGCAGATTGATCAGATTGTTCACAAAGCGAGGCGAAACGCGGAAATGGCGTGCAGCATCGCGGTGACCATGTCCCTCATCGACATACGCAACAACACGCCGACGCAACTCAAGCGGTAGCGGCTTGCCCATCGCGGTCTCCTTTCAACCGCAATGAATCACGAACTCAAATCAAGGGGAATCCTGAATCCCTTAAATCGCGACACGCTTTAG